>NZ_JVPL01000233.1:0-52200 GCF_001054655.1 Bacillus sp. 220_BSPC | reverse complement strand
ATAGGAGGAAGCACATCGATATCAAAAGGCAGCTCCCCGCTAAAGCGCTTGTTCCCGAACCATGGAAAGGGAGTGGGTGCTTTGCCAAACATGGGATCCACTAAAATGGTTTTCCCATCTAACTCCAACATGAATGCAGAATGACCAAACCAGGTGATTTTATTGGAATTCTTAGAAGCGGGTTCTTTTGTTCCAATTACAATGGGACTGTCGGGCCTCCTCTTTGGATTAGGTTTTATGAAATCACGTAAAATGGAACCAGTATGTTTAAGACTCATCGCTTGACTGGCAGGAATCTGATTTTGGAATTTCCCTTTGGAAAAATTCTCTTTAGTAGTGAAACTTCTTACTTTTTCTTTGTTTGTCCGTCTTCCAAGCGGAGGATAGAGGTTAAGGAAAAGTAACAATAGTATAAAAGTAGAAATGAGGATCTTAATAATTTTCATCATGATAGCTTCCTCCAATAGTAATCATAGCTTTTATTAATACATATCATATCACAGAATTTATACAGTTATTTACTATGATGTCCCACAAGATAAATGATAAAGATATGATTCATAAACTGTAAAATTACATTGGGTGGAGAGTTTTTTCTTATGGCAAATGTTTAAGTTTCACCCGTCTCAGGCAGGGAATAGAGATATATATAATGAATAATATAGAGGACATAAGGAATGTAGCAGCTGAAGGGTAGGGTGATAAATCGATTGTTAATGTTTTTCAGAGTCTTTGTATGGGTAGTATTTATTGCTTTATTAGCCTATGTCATTCTTTCTTGGAAATATAAAGACAAGGTTAGTAAAAGGATTGAAGCGATTCGAAAAACCTGGTATATCATTTTTATACTGGGAGCACTGATTTATTGGAATTTCTATCCGATGAGCATTTTTAATGAGTGGAAAAATTTCTTGATCATGGCTATCGTATTCATCCTGATTGATATGTTTGTGTTCTTGAGCATGTATATATCGAAGATTGGCGATAACGAGCTATCCTATGCAACAAAAGCCGTTGCGGAAAGTGATAAACTATTAACGGATAATAGGGAAAAGGTCAAGAATATGTTTCATCTCCTAAAGAAAGAAGGAATACCTGAGTATTATCAAACGAATAAGGAATACTTGGCTTATTTGAGCATTCTCCTTCAAGCATATGCAGCAAAGGAAGGGATGAACGTGAAAATCCTTCCTTTCAAAACCGAACAGGACAAGCAGTCGGTGATAAATGGGCTTCCGAACTTGAATGGCAGTACCATTCGTGCTACATTGGAAAGAGAAGATACGTATTATAATGATGAAGAGAAAATGGCTTTGCAGCCTGTCAGTATTTTGATGGAACCCTATATCCTTGACGTTAAATCAGAAAGCTTCGTTTCAGAAGTCGATTGTTTATTGATAGCATTATTAATCATGATGTTCGATATGGTCATAAAACAAAAACCAGGTGGTGAAGGATAAATGAGCATTTATGATAAAGCCGGCAACGACGTGTCAGTTACCGTAATCAAACCACAGGTTAAAATACCCGATGTAGGTTTAAGTCCCCACACTAAAAAAGTGATGAAACAGAACGAACGCATTATCCTGAAACAAAAAGAAAAAGCTGCACGTTTCAGCCGGTTAAAAAATGTTTTATAAGAAGGAAGGGGTTTTTCCTTTCCTTATGATATTTAATGGTTAACCCGCATATACTATTCATAATCAAAGAATAGGAAGGGTCTTTCAGAATATGAACAAAAAGCCCGAGAGAGTTAACATCCCGGTCCCCTCCGCTTCACCATCCGAGAAACGGATACATAAGGCAAATGCCGACCTGCTCAAGCTTTTGCAAAGGCTGAAAGCGAAACGTTGGATTTTTTTAAGGTGAAAGAAAGCCAGTCTCCTAAGGAGACTGGTTTTTTTATTTTTTACATGATCACTCAGGGTGGAAGTATTGAATATTTTTCCGTCCAGACTCTTTGGCCATATACATGGACCGGTCCGCTTTTTTCAAAAGTGAGTCCATTTCCGTACCATGATGAGGATAAAAGCTAATCCCTATGCTAGCTGATACAAAATGATCATTTCCATTAATGGTAATGGGCATGGTGGATAAACTGTTCAATAATAATTCAGCGTTTTGCTGAGTGCTTTTCATTAAATCCTCACAATGCGAAGGATTTAATAATACAATGAATTCATCACCACCGATTCGAGCCACCTGACTGCCTTCGGGGACGGTTTGCAAAAAACATTCGGCAGCCTTTTTGATGACGTCGTCACCAGTAACATGTCCAAAGGAATCATTGAAAAATTTAAAATGGTCAAGATCGATGTAAAGAAGGGCCATTTCTTCGTTCGTCTTATCTTGATGATAATCAAAATAATTATAAATGAAGTTCCGATTATAAAGACCTGATAAAGGATCCCTGATAATCCCTTTTTCAAGATTGATGGCATGACTAATCAAAGCTGCCATAGACTTAATGAGGGTTAGGTCATATTCTTTAAAAACATGAGGATTAATGTCGAATGCACATAATGTCCCAATGATTTCACCCTCATTTATAAGGGGAGCTCCCATAAAACATCCATTCCCGATAATCCTCGTTGCAGGGTGGCCACTAGTCAATTCATGTTTCCCCAAATTCGGGATAACGAGTGGCTCCAAGCCATTCTCAACAACTAATTTACAATAAGCCATATTATAAGGAAGGATGTCACCTTCACAAATCAACTTTGCATTTCTATTGAAGGACTTGATCATGAAACTCTGGATGGGATTCACTATAGAAAGGAAAAATGTATTGACCTCAATGGTTTGAGCTAATAGTGCTAATACTTCTTTAGCGATGGAATCAAAATTTTTATAATAGTTGATATCTTGCTGAATCATTCTCAGGCTCCTTTTTTGTCTATATTCTTTTTAGGTTTTCTGGTGATATTTCTTATATTCAAAGCAAAGAAACAAAAGCGTAATCTGAATATCGTGACAGTTGCCCGGATTTCCTCTAAACTCAATTAAGGGGTTGGAATTGTATTATGGATGAATCATGTATCAAGAAAGTTGAAAAATGGACCTTTACTTTATTTTCGGCTTTTTTTTATTATCATTAAATTTTCCTGATTACAAAACGATTCTGGCCAAGGCTGGGTATCTCTTCATAATCCATAAATTCTGATCAGTATTTATAGCATTATACTGTAAATGAAAAGGTTAGAGTAACTTTAATGTGCATATTTGGCATATTTATGATATTTACCTAGAGAGTAAAGCAACCTGGCATTTTTGCATCCTCTCATGTTAACGGAGCTCATGAATTTAAATGATAAAACGAATGTACCAAGCTCATTTTAAACAAAAATTTGGGGAGGATAAAAGGAAGTAATAAAGTACATATTGGATAATTCAAAAGGGGATCACTATGGGAAAATTAGAAAGTATATATCCTATTGCTATAGAGAATACAAAAGAAAAAATCATCCAGGATATTGATTTTTATTTAGAGAATCAAGAGACAATGCCTTCTTATTCAGCATATATTTCAGACAGGACGACTTTTATTGAGCAAATTTGGATTAATGTTTGGATAAATAAAGCATCAAATGATGTGCCTAGAAAGGAAAAAAAGGCTTTTTTAAGCGAAAGGGGATTTGTAACGGAAGGTTCAGATCATAAGCTGATCAATAGCATGTTCCGGAACGAATTAAAGAAGTATCGCCCATTTGATGGCTTAACGTGGATTAAAAAAACCTTTGCCGACAATCAAGAGGATTGGCTGAAGAGATATAAAAATGCAAGGGAGAAATTCTTTAGGCGACAAGAAGAACAGCGGCTTGCCAAGCAGCGTTGGAAAATACGCGCAAGGCTGCAAGAAGAGGCCAATTCATTTTTCGAAAATAACTCACTTCTTTTATATTTACATGTCAGGTATTATATTGCCGGTATTTTGGCAAAAGATCTTAAGAATAAGCCGAAATTCCAATATGTCGATCCGTACTTGCTTGAAGAACAATTGGTTGAAGAGGGCGGCTTTCAAGCTGCCGAATACCTAATGGTCACTGACTTTTTCGAAGAGCTGACAGGCGATATCCACTCGTTAATCGGTTGGGGCAGGAACCGTTATGAATATGAAAATTACTACTACAGGTATGAAAGGTTAGTTTCGGATTTCATAATGAAATTAGCCCCTGACAAATACTTGAACCATCTATCTGCCGCACTGCATCAGGATTTTTTGGAGTCCTATGGGGAAAGGCTGACGGTTGATGCCCTTCAAGGTATACTAAGCGATGAATTGGCCGAGTTGTCTCAGTCCTGTTTTGATGAGCTTCAGGAAGAATACCTTTCTGATTTACTGAAGCTTGAAGGAATTCCTTTTAATGAAATATTGCACGAAGAAATATTTGAAATAGACGTGGAAAACAGAGAAAGAAGAAAAGCTGAAGTATTGGCAGAAGAAGCCAGGAAGCGGGCAGAAGAGCAAAGGATGATCGATGACATCATCGGTAAGGCCTATACTCCATCATTAGGAAAAAAAGTTAGATATGTTTTGCATATCGGTGAGACCAATACAGGGAAGACGCATAAGGCCCTGGAAAAAATGAAACAAGCGGAAAGCGGTATGTACCTGGCTCCACTTAGACTGCTTGCACTTGAAGTGTTTGATAAATTAAATGCGGATGGTGTACCTTGCTCATTAAAAACCGGTGAAGAAGAAAAGGCTATTGAGGGTGCTAATCATGTCTCCAGTACCGTTGAAATGTTTCATGAAAAAGACTACCATGAAGTAATCGTCATAGATGAAGCCCAAATGATTGCCGATAAAGATCGAGGCTTTTCTTGGTTTAGGGCAATTACGCAAGCTAATGCGAAAGAAGTACACATAATCGGGAGCAATAATATCAAAAAGATGCTTCTGAACCTTCTGAATGAAGCCGACTTAGAACTTCACGAATACAGACGGGAAATACCGCTTGAGGTGGAACAAAGGGAGTTTGGACTGAAGTATACCAAAAAAGGGGATGCCCTCATTTGTTTTTCTAGAAGGCAGGTACTGGAAACAGCATCCCGGCTTAAAGAGAGTGGACATAATGTCAGCATGATATACGGCAGTATGCCTCCTGAAAATAGAAAACGGCAAATAGAATTATTCAATCGCGGTGAAACATCAGTTGTCGTTGCGACCGATGCGATTGGAATGGGATTGAACTTGCCAATACGCCGCATCGTCTTTCTTGAAAATGAAAAATTCGACGGGACACGAAGAAGAAGATTGACTTCTCAAGAAATCAAGCAAATCGCAGGCCGAGCGGGTAGAAAAGGGATTTATGACACGGGGAAGGTAGCTTTTACAGCAGAAATCAAAATCATGAATAAGTTGCTGGAACAGGTAGATGAGCCAGTTCAAACCTTCACTATCGCACCAACCTCTGCTGTATTTGAACGTTTTCAAAAATATTACCGGAACCTGGGGACATTTTTCGAAATGTGGGAGAGGTTTGAGCCTCCTAAAGGCACGAAAAAGGCTTCGCTATCGGAAGAAAGGGAGCTTTACGAACTGATACGGGATACAGAAATCGAAGCTCGTTTTTCTTTAATGGATTTATACGGTTTCCTGCATATTCCTTTTTCGGCAAAAGAACCAAGTCTGATCAGACAGTGGCTGGAAACGGTCGAAGCGATTGCCGAGAACAGTGACCTTCCTGAACCGATCATCAAGACAAGGAATCTTGAGGAATTGGAGCTATCTTATAAAGCGATAGGTCTTCATCTATTATTTTTATATCGGATGGGTAAGCGTACGGAAGCTGTTTATTGGGAGCGTATCCGTGAAGAAATCAGTGATGGCGTTCATGATCAGTTAAAAGATGAAATGTTGAATTATCAAAAAAAATGCAAGCGCTGTGGAAAAAGGCTTCCTGATGACTCACGTTTTCAAATATGTGACGCTTGTTATCATAGAGGGATTAGAAAGACGCACAGATTCAATTAAACGAATTCTTTTGATAATAACCCGAATGAATTGCATTCGGGTTATTGGTGTTTGCATAAATCACTTAGTCGTTCGTTTCGATTTAGCTATAATTACTGCTTGCTGCTTCATTCGTTTATCCGCTTTCTTGTCATGCACCACTAGGATTGCATGAATTAATCCAGGGACATAAAAAAATAGTGTGAGGACCAAATTAAGCACAGCCTGAATGGGTTTACCGGCCAATAATACGGCTAATGGAGGGAAAATAATCGCAATTAAGTAAAGAATGGTGAACACTCTCCAATATAATGATTTTTATCTGACTTCGGTTTGTTTCTCTTAATGGTTACTTTACTTTAAATGAGCAGCAATTTGATTACTGATGTTCCAGTTTCCTGATGATTCCTCTAGTAATCGCCTTGATAAATATATGCTCAATAGCCCGATTCATACCTACTGAGCAATCTGGCTCAAAGAAGCAGTCTTTTTACCCCGATATAACAGGAGGGACATGGTTAATCATCGTTTTTGCTGCCATCGGTCAATGTGTCGCGGTTTTTTGTGTTAGAATAATCAGAATACTAACTGACGAAAGCGGGAGATTTATGAAAAAAAAGATAGGCTGTTTGCATGCACACTATACAAATATAGAATACATAGAAACCGCATTCTCGAAATTCGATATTGAATGGCTTCATTTTGTAGATCCGGGATTAATGCAGAGGGTGTCAACGGATGAAAATTTTAATTATTCGGTTGCTCAAAAAAAGGTTAAACAACAGGTCGAATGGATTGCCGAATGTAAAGTGGATGCCATCCTGATTACCTGTACAAACTATATTGCTTTATTAAACGAAGAACAACTATCTTTACCCATGCCCGTCATTAAAATCGATGAACCATATTTTGAGCAAATTTGCCAATTGCAGCAACCGCATATGATATTATTCACGAACCCTGCCACTGTTGAAGGAACAGTCAAACGTTTAACTGCACATGCTGAAAAATATGGGACTGTGGATTTTGAAGTCATCATTATCGACGGTGCCTTTGAATTCATTATGCAAGGATTGGGAGAAAGATATAATCAGGAAATCATGAATTGCCTATCCCAGTTTAAAAACGAAAATAGACGGCTGTCTGTAGCTCAACTATCAATGGTCGAAGCAGCAAGGAGATATGAACTTCAGACAGGACAGACAGTTTTAAATCCATTGCATGCATTAGTTGATTCCATGATACATCAACTAGAACTAAGTTCCTTGAGTGGCGTTTAAATCCTAGGGTGTATGGTGCCGGATGAACGGAATGATTGTTAAATTCAAAAAATGTCTTTGAGTATGAAAAAAAATCATGCATGATCTGGTTTATCGCAATGCAGGGATTTCAGACGACAAGCTCGAAAAAAAGGCGAGTTTGACTGCCGTTTTTTATTTAAAAAACGTTTCAGTTGATTTCGGAAATCCATTCCCTTTCCGCCTATTGTCTGCCAAGCCACATCAAAGCGGCTGCGGTGTCCGGCTAGCCAGTAAATCGGCAGGAGTGTCGCAAATTTGTTCAATCCAATAAGGATTACAGTAAAAAAACATGAAGGATATTCTAGTCTTATTATATATTTTAGGTAGCACACCATTCTACAAACTGAAATCCCTATGCAGGGATTTTTTTTATGCCTTTGTACGGATTTGTTCACGGATGTTTTCAAGTTCTTCAAGGGATAGATCCGTTAGGGAATTTTTAATTTCCTCTTCGACCCGTTTTCGGTCAAGCTCCCTATATTCGCTCCACCAATCCCGCAGCCCTTCGGTGTTTTCGAGAAGATACTCTATATCTATTTCTTCTTGCTCATCATCTGATAAATATCGCATGACCGCACCTAATAATCGATTGAGTTTAGCTGCTTCACTTTCCTTATCAGGTGAAGCGGGGGTATCTTTCACTTCTAAATCATCTTTAGCAGGAACATTCCGAGGTGTCATAATATCCTCCTGTTTTTAGTACTAGTGTGCCTAAAAAGGGTGGTTTTCAATAGCTGTTTTTCGTATTTTTGAAAAATTCTTGGTATATAAATTTCAACAAATACCTCGCTAGAATATATAAAAAATATCATCATCCTTTAATAGGTTCAAAAAGTAGTCGGTTAGTAAGGCGAAAGGATAATAAAAGGAATAGCTAATGCTATTCCTTACATCAAGCGACTAATTTTCTGCATTCTTCTGCGCATCTCAAACAAGCCTCGGCACATTTTTGACAATGTTCATGATCGTGTTTTTTGCATTCATTTCCGCAGCTTTCACAAATCTTGACACAAACTTCAGCCAACTCTGAAATAAACGGGGTTCCTCTCCCTATCGCCTGTGCTAAAAAAGAGCAAATATCCGCACATTCCCGATCCAAGCGAATGCATTTCACCATCATGTTTACATGTTCTTCTTTTAAGCATGCGTCGTAACAATGATTACACGCGGTGATACAATCATTTAAAGTTTGGATAACAGATGAATAATTTTCATGTGACATGAACAATCTCTCCTAATATGGTCTTCCCTTACTATTATCCATTAAACTATCCTTTAAACTTCTATTGGGAAAAGGTAAATGGTTCTTTAAAACTGATTGGACAAGTAATGGACTATAGGGAATGAATGAAAGGGACAATGCATAAATTTAAATGAAAGGAGTGGATATATGAAAATGTTCATTAAATTAAGTGTTGCCAGTGTCTCCGGAGCCGTCGTGTATTTGATATATAATGTCAACCAGACGCTGCGTAAAGGAATGGGAACGCTGGAAGAAACAAATAAGACACTGGAAGAGGTAAGAAATGCTGTACATGGATTGACGCAAGAGTCCAAACAACTGATCCACTCTGCCAATCAAATCACATCGGATGTAAAAGGGAAGATGGAAAATGTAGATCCATTGTTGGAATCCGCTCAAGATGTTGGGGAAATGATTCATAATGTAACCAATTCCATGAAAGAAGCCAGTTTGGAAAGCCGACCCAAGGATTTATCCACACCGTCAGCTCCTTCAACTCGAACTAAAGGTGGGGGGGTTCAAATAAAACTCAAATAGAATCATCATTTATCTTTAAAAACAGGCACCCCGGGATTCACTAACCTATTAAAATAATCGTTTCTACTATTTAATTCAGAGGGGGAGCTTTATCTTGATTATTCAATATAGTGTGGCTGCAATCGCTTTAGCCTTCATTTGGTTGGTCGTATTTTTAATAAGTACACTTCAAAAGGGAATGGTCACGATAGGGGAAGCCAATCAAACATTGGCTGAGGTGCGAAATGCCATCCACGATTTGTCCGGCGAATCGAAACAACTATTGCAAACTGCAAATGAAATCACCGACGATGTAAAAACTAAAATGAAAACGGTTGAACCATTATTGGATTCTGCACAGGATGTTGGTGAAGCGATACATTCAGTTACAAACTCTGTTAAAAAAGCCACTAACGGCTTCCGTACAGAGTTTTCCCCGAAAAAAATCAATGCTATCAAACCCAAAAGCCAAATTAGATAAAAAAGAAAAAAATAAAAATGAAAGACACTGCCCTGTTTTGGAGTGTCTTTTTTGATGGTATGTATAATGGCCGTACTCTTATGCCTCATATGGATATCGCCAGTGGTTTATATCTATAAGACCCATTTCTCTCATACAGATCTCTTAACACCCTGTATGAGAATATGGAACAAACATAAATTTTGTATGTTTTGTAGGACAAGAAATTATTTTTCTGTCTTGTCACCTGTAGAATGGCCGGATGTTTTTGAATCACTGGAATGCTTGACGCCTTTACTAACATATGGTTTGGCGCTTTTTTTCTTGTTGGCACTTGTTTTCCAACGATTCCAGCCCTTCTTGCCCGTTCCAGTGCCCGTACCTTTACCTGTTCCGCTCTTAGCCTTAGCTTTACTCATGAAATCACTCCATTACTATTGTATGGTTAGTTTAAACCATTTTACTTGATTATTACCCAAGTATGTTGAAATATACAGTAACGAAGGGGATATGTACAGGGAAAGGCTCAATATTTTTAATCTAAATCTTTATAAACCAATAACAGCAAGGTTTTTGCCGTGCGGAACTTGCTTTTGGCTTCACTTTATCGATATCGATCTTGATTTCGTCAGTAAGATGCTTATGCCGATTTTTTTGCAAATGGTCAAGTAGTGCATGAAGGTTAATAATACCGCACCAGTGTTCATTCCTAAAATGATTCCTCCCATATTAAGAGAAGCCTGAGACCCTAGGATATACATCATTAAAAAGGCAACAATATGGGACCATACCGTATGGATGAAAGCATCTTTCACTAAACCCAGGCCGATGAGATAGGCTTGCATGGGAATGACAAAAAAATGAAAAAGGAAGTAAGGACATAATAATTTTAAATAGTATGCGGCAGATGTTGAAGAAAAAAAGAGGGAGGTCAAAGGTTCCGCAAAGAAATAAATGAAAATCACGGCCGGAACTCCATACAATACGGTGAAAGACATCGATTTTTGCAATAAAACCCTCAATTTTTCTTTATCCTGCCTCTTGTAAGCATTCGAAACATTCGGAATGAGCATGATCATTAAGGAATGCGCGATAAAGGCTGGAAAGAAGCCGATCGTCATTGCAACTCCAGTAAGCATCCCAAAATGCTCTGTAGCCACTACCGCACCGAATCCTGCCGAGAGAAGGGCAGTGTGGATCAAAAAAGGTTGGATGGCATTTGTTATCGCATGGAATATCCTTAACCCCATGGTGGGCAGAGAAACCGCCAATAACTTTTGCCGTGCATGTTTACCGGTTGTCCATGAGTTCGTACCGCGCCTCATGATCCGCATTTGAAGAATCAAAAGGTTGATCAAGTAAAGAAAAACGAGGAACTCACTGCCGATCAAAACAAAAAAGGCCATCAATAATGACTTTTCCTGGTTAAAATGAAATAAGTTAAAGATGAGGAAAAGCAAGCCGAATTGAATGATATCTTTTAAAAAGTTGGAAAAGGCGATCTTCCCCATTTGCTGGACACCCATGAAATAGCCTCTTGCAATCGACGAAAAGGCAACTATTGGGATCAATGTGATGAGCAGCCATTTAATATAGGGATGGTATTTGTCCATTATGGATGAGAAGGAAAGTATGAAAGGCATGACTACACACATTACCAATACGACGACTGCAGCCATCTTAAGTGCATGAATGATAAGATTATAATGCATGGCCTGTTTATTTTCCGCAACGAATTTCGAGATGGAAATATGTAATTCAAGGCTGGCGATCACATATATCAAAAAGAAAATTGGCAATATGGACATATAAAGCCCCATGCCCTCCTCGTGTAATTCCCTGGCTAGGAGCATGTTCACTAAAAATTCGATACATTCACCAAAAAACGCTGCGACAATCAAGATGAGCGTTCCTTTATAAAAAGATTTCATGTTGGTCCACTCCTAACAAGGTGTTTGTATAAAGATATGAGACATGCCATGGAATATTCATGAGGAACTGCAGATCTCGGCAATACAAAATGCGATTATGCCTATGGCAATCCTTCTTGATCGCTGTTGAAAGATAAAAAATTAAATAAGGGTAAGCTCGGGAATTGGAAATGAAATCGATTTGGTTACATTCATTTCTTATGGAGAAATCATTAGCCATGACATTTATCAAAAGGCTTCATAAGGTGATATTCCAAACGAGGGCTTTTCTGTTGCCATGGTTCCTTCGGTCGAAAGTGTCAGAAGAACATAAGAGTGGGACACGAATTTCGCTTTGAAATTCATGCTTTATTTTGCTATCCTTTAGCAGAGGGGATGATCAATATGAAATTCACATCTATTAGTCAATCAAATATAGATGAATTGTGCATTGCGTTTGAAAGTTGTCTTACGAAACATGACATTGCATTTAAATATGTAGATATGACGGAAGATAACGGAATCATATCGTTTATTTTTTGTGATGACCCGGAAAATGCGAGATCGGTCGACATGGAAAGTGAACGCTTCATTGGATTGGATACCGATTACATAGCCAAGGAAATTTTAGAGCCAATCCTGCCTAAATTAAAGGAATTTGCACAATATAAAATCATCGATTAAGATGATTTTTTTGTTTTGATATTTGTTTTTATTGCCCAGATGGAGCTTGAAATTTAACTTCCTATTTATATACAGGGGCAGTTAGGGGAACTAAAAAAGCTGGAAAGCGGTTTACCATTGGGTAGCTCGCAGGAATGGTGACTAAATAAAAGAAATACCCTGGGTGTGTAAACATCCAGGGTATTTCTTCTTTGAAAAGCAATCTTGATGGATTGTAAAAATCGCTTTTCACCACTTACTATACTTCGCAGCGTTCTGGATTAAATGACCATTTTTTTACCGGCATTTAATTCAACTTCCTGCTTAGGCGTTTCTATGGTCTTGTTTTTCTTCACTCTAAAGTGATAAACCGCATAACATCCAAGGAAGAATGCTCCCCCGCAATACAAGGCCATTCGCTGCTCAGGAACAAATGCTAAACTGATCATGACGATGCAGTTTGTTACTAAAGCAAGAATGGGGATGAATGGGTATAACGGAACTTTGAATTTCAGATTTTCTATCTTTCCACCTTGGCGGGTATATGATCTTCTAAAAGCAAGAAGACTAGCAGATATGGCAATCCAGCCAATTTGTGCACCTAATCCTGCAAGGGAGAGAAGAAAGACAAATATAGTGTCTGCAGCTACTACACTAGAAAGTAAAGACAAACCGGCAATCGCCAGGGTGATGAGCAGGGCATTAAGCGGAATTCCTCTCTTATTCACCAAACCAAGCTTCGGACTTGCCATACCTTCCCTTGAAAGCGAGTAAAGCATACGCGTTGCAGCGTAAAGGCCGGAGTTCGCCACTGACAATAGTGCTGTAAGAATGATGAAGTTCATGATGTCAGCTGCATACGGAACCCCGATACTATCCAGTACAACAACAAATGGACTTTCTGAGATACCTGCTTTTTCCCTTGGAATCAACGCCGAAAGTACAGTGACCGAAAGAACAAAGAAGAAAAGGGTTCTCCACACCGTTTGTTTGATGGATTTTGGTATGACCTTTTCAGGGTTTTCACTTTCTCCAGCGGCAATTCCGATTAACTCTGTGCCCTGGAAGGAAAAGTTCACTGTAATCATTGTGATTAGCAGGGCCGATATCCCATTAGGGAAAAGACCCTCAGCGAAAAAGTTTGAGAAAAATGGAGTCTCTTGTCCACCTTTCATATCAATCAAACCAAACATAGCAGCACCGCCAACGATGATGAACAGAATGATGGCCAATACTTTTATGCTAGAAAAAACAAATTCCGATTCGCCAAATGCCTTTGCTGATAAGGCGTTTAGTGAAAAGATGAGAAAAGCAAAGATTGCACACCACATCCAAACGGGTGATTCAGGGAACCATCTTTGCATAAGCTGGCCAGCTGCCAGGAACTCCAAGGCAACTGTAACTGCCCAACCTAACCAGTAAAGCCATCCAATGGCAAACCCGGTGCCAGGACCGATGAACTTTGTTGCATATGTCTGAAACGAACCGGAAACAGGCATCGCAACGGAAAGTTCACCTAGACAAAGCATCGTTAAATACATGATGAAGCCGCCGACTATGTAAGAGAGGATAGCGCCGAAAGCTCCTGCTTCATGAATGGTATAGCCCGAACCGATGAAAAAGCCCGTACCAATACATCCCCCTATTGAAATCATAAATAAATGTCTTGCTTTCATGCTCCGTTTTAATTCATTTGGTTGATTTTCTGCTGTTTTCATTGAAAAACTCCTTTACCTGATGGGTGCAAACGGTTTCATTTATGGACGTTATTAGGGAATTTTTGTTTTCACAAGTCTAATAGCTTAGAATCTGATTCTTAGATGATGTCGAATTCCCTCCGAAAGGAGATTACTTCTGCATTAAATAAGCATGAGTCAATATACATAGGTACCTATGCAGAATTAATTTCGAAAGCGCCGCTTATTAAAGAAAAGGAAGCCAAGCGTCAGGAAACTAGGGATGTAAATTGATTCAAGTCGATCATCCGCCAATGGAGGAAGAAGCTCATAAATGAAGTATGGGCTTTTTCCTATGGAGTATCACTTTAAAGGACTCTCTATCTTTCTATCAAAAACAAAGTGTCCGATTATTTAACTTGAGCCAATAAATCAGGAGTGATATGTTCTTCCGCTCCATAAAGTAATTTTTCCCCAAGCAATGAGCCTATTAATGCGACAGCAACTTCAGCCGTTTTATTATGCTCGTCCAATATTGGGTTTATCTCAACAAACTCTGCCGATGTAATGATATTAGCTTCAGCCAGCATTTCCATGGCAAGATGGCTTTCACGGTAGCTAATGCCTCCCATTACAGGCGTACCGACCCCTGGTGCATCATCTGGATCAAGACCATCAAGATCAAGTGATAAATGTACAAGATTCGTACGTTCTTTCAGATAGGCAATCGATTCTTCCATCACTTTTGTCATACCCATTCTATCAATCTCATGCATCGTATAGACTTTAATTCCTTTTTCCCTGATTAACTCTTTCTCACCTTGGTCTAAAGAACGGGCACCAATGATGACAATGTTCTCTGGTTTGACTTTTGGAGAATATCCGCCGATGTTAGTCAGTGCAGGGTGGCCAAGACCCAAACTTACGGCTAGGGACATACCGTGTATGTTTCCTGATGGGGAAGTTTCGGCAGTATTTAAATCTCCATGTGCATCATACCATATTACCCCTAAGTTTTCAGTAGACTTCGCTAAACCGGCTAATGTCCCGATAGCAATGCTGTGATCTCCCCCTAAAACTAAAGGAAAACGATTTGCTTGGATGACTTCATCCACTTTTTGACTTAATTTTTCATTACCTTCTGCTACATCCTGCAGATTCTTTAAATTTGTGTCACTATCACTTTGTGCTCTTTCCTGTATTTCTACTTTAATATCACCTTCATCACGGACAGTATAGCCAATGTTTTCAAGTCTTTCACTTAATCCTGCATATCTGATGGCACTTGGCCCCATATCCACTCCTCTTCTAGTTTGACCAAGATCCATTGGCACACCAATGATTGAAATTTCCTTTTTCATATGTAATTCCTCCTTCGATTTTTCTACCCTAGTATAAGGGTAAAAGGATAGATGACTCAACTCGACATTTTTTTGAATATTTATACGATTGAAAAAAGGGTAAAAGTCCTGGGTTAAAATTCCTATTATTGATTATTTATGAATAGAGTATATTACCACCGAGGGTATAATGAGGATTGGCTGAAATCCTTTGAAATCTGAGATTGTTAAGATTTTTATTCCAGGAATGGAAGTGATAGCGTTACCAATCGGAATCGGTGGCCGAAGGAAGATTCTGAAGATATTGAATATATTTTACTAGTTACATTTATTCATAAAAAGTAGCGGTTTCACCTTAAATGCATGGAAGGATTCTTCGTTTTTATATTAAAAAAATTTTTTTGACGTGAGAATAAGAACTTTTCGCCAATGTGGTTAACCGCGATAAACGATTCATTTCAAAAAATTGGATAGTTTACTAGAGGAAAGAGCCATTTTGAAGGGTTTGTTTCCCATATACAAAAAAGGTAAAGAGCAACTGCTCTTTACCTTCCTGTTAAACTATATGATGGTTTAAAACTTTTTATGCCATTCGTCATCTTCAAGTGGCACACCATTGGTACTAATATTTTCTACAATCATATTTCCATGTTTAAGGATTCTATCTTTTTTTAGGGCATTGATAACTGAGGTAAAGCGGTCTTCATCTGCATCCTGTTTCTTACGTGAAAGGGTAATCCGAATGGTTGGGGAAACTTCGTAATCTTTATAGCTGGCTGGTTTATTCGGATCAATCTTCAATTCTTTACCGATCCCCTCATCAAAGACCAAGAGTAATTGATTATAATCGCCTATTTCTTCTTGAATCTCCTCCCAATCTTCGCTTTCTGCAATATCTTCCATTTCTTTCGAAATCAACACGTCACCCAGTTCTTTTTCAACATATGGCCTAATTTCCTTCTCTGCATCATCTTGCCATTTATCAGAAAGAAATGTATCCTCCATTTCCCCTGTTTCACCATTAAAGAAAACGAGAAATTTCGTACCATATTTTTCATGTTTCACTTTAGCTGCGTATTCAAAATAGCCCCGGTTTCCCATATTGTCATATAGGACATCATATATTTCGGTTCCTTCATCAAAAGTTTCCTCTAAATATCTTTCAGCTTGAACCCGGATCTTCTTTTCTTCATCAGGATCTGCTTTCATGCTCTGTGTGAATGAAAACAAAAGGATCACCACACCGACCAAGATGATTGAAAAAACACCTAATAAAGTAAGTAAAATCTTCTTTGTTTTGCTCAAGGAACACCCTCCTGTAATTACTTAAAATAATTCCCATATTATTCTAACATCTTTATCGCTCATTTTTCTATGGAAATTGAGCCTATCTTTTCCCCAGTGCGAAATCTAAATTACCAGCCCTCCAAAAGATCGGGATACTTTGTTACAATAAATAAATCCTTAGTACCCTAAAGGGAGAGATTGACTTGGAAACCTATCAAAGAAAAATGAACCATAATCGGGATGAATACAGAAAGTTGCGGTGGAAACAGCATCGTATACAAGTTACAGGTTTATTCGATGCCGTTTTTTCGAAAAAAGCGTTCGTAGATAAAGTGGCAATCGTCGGAGCAGGCAATTGCGATGATTTGGATATAGAGTATCTGGCAACTAAATGTAACTCCATATTCCTATTTGATATTGATATGGAAAGTATGGAAAAGGGTACGGCAAATTTGCCTGAACGGACCCGGGAGAAAATTCAACTTATTGAAATTGATGTAACAGGCCTCGATAAAGTGGATTTTGATCACCACCTATCTTCCATGCTGAATCGTGGTGAAACGGCAAAGGGAATTATTCGGTATCTAAAAGATACCGAGAATCGGTTAGGTCAGCTTTCTGACCGTGTTTTTGCTAATTATTATAATGATTTTGATATCGTGGCAACTTCCGCCATTTATACTCAACTATTTTATAATTGGGCCATGGAGCTTCTTTCCGATCATGCAAACCACTATCGGAAAGAAGATGCAGAAGAGATGAAGAATGGAATTTTGGATGTAAGGGATGAAATCGTTCGTACAGTGAATCACTCTATTTCTAAATGTACCAAGCAAAATGGATTCTGTATTACATGGACTGATATCTTAAAAATCGAACCTGAGTATATGGATACCATTAACGAAGGGCTGAATGCCATCTTTGCATTGGCCTCGAACGTGGGATATGGGGCAGCCTTGATAGGGGTAAAAACGTTTATTGAAAAAGTGGATAAAAGCGAATTAACCCTTCGATACTGGCCATGGGATTTTCAAGAAAACAAACAGTATTTGACCATTGGCATTATCGGGAGAAACAATCGGTTGTAATTGAATAATGGTGGGATAGATAAGCAAATAAGCAGCTGAATCTATCCTTTTTTGATTGGTTATAGTCCCCTTAGGAATAGAGGGGGCTGGTGCCAGCAAACCATGGGAAATAAGACATAATTATATAAAAGGTATAAAAAAACGATGATATTTTTAACTATTTGTCTAATGATTTCACAATCTGTTGTGGATATAATGAATCTGTTGAAAACAGAATATTCCGATAAGTGGCGACGGGGACAGCAAAGGAAGAAGTGGCAGAACTGAGGGTGAAACAAAAAGGAAGGGGTGTGTTGGTTGAAAGCTCATATCGTGTTCATAAACGGCGAAGTCATAACCGTAAATCAAAAAAATGAAGTCGCGGAAGCCCTGGCAATTAACGGTGACCGTATCTCGGCAGTCGGAACGAATCAGGAAATCAAGGTATTTATCGGAGAAGAAACAAATGTGATTGATTTACAGGGAAAGTCATTACTTCCTGGGTTTATAGATTCACATATTCATCTTATCTTGTATGGTGTCAATCAATTGGCAGTAAGCTGTAAAGCTGAACATATCAAATCTGTAGAAGATTTGTTAATCGATCTGAAGAAAAAAGCTTCGACGATCCCTAAAGGTGAGTGGATCCGCGCTTGGGGCTTCAATGAGACCACAGTGAAAGAAAAACGTTATCCAACAAAAGCGGAATTGGATACTATTTCAACAGACCATCCCATTATCGTGAACCGCACATGCAGCCATATAAGCGTGGTGAATAGCAGGGCGCTAGAGATTGCTAGAATTGATGAAAACTCAGAGAATCCCACTGGAGGGATCATTGAAAAGGATGGAGCGGGGAGGATTACAGGAAAACTCATTGAAACAGCAAATATGATAATGGCCGACAGCGCAAGCTATTCAGAAAGTGAACTGTTGAAGGCAGTCAAAATAGCATCGGAGCATTTCATTGAAGCAGGCATTACAAGCATTCATGAAGCTGGTGCTCATGGTCCTGAAAGTTTCCGTTTAATGCAGCAGGCCATAAAAAATAAGGATATTCGTGTCCGTATCTATGCGATGGTCGGTTCATTGAATAATTCTCATGAATTCGTGAATAAAATGGTAGATTCGGGAGTGATAACCGGAACGGGGGACGAAAGATTCAAAATCGGACCAGCCAAATTGTTTACGGATGGCAGCAGTACCGGTCCGACAATTGCCACCCGTGAGCCTTATACGAGTGATCCTGGTTATTCCGGCATTCTTTATTATAAAGAAGAGGAGATCTATCAAGTATTAGGTCAGGCACATAAAAGAGGCTTTCAGATCACAGTCCATGCCCAAGGAGACAGGGCAATAGAGATGTATTTAAATTGCGTGGAAAAGGCTTTGAATGAATCGCCCAGAAAAGATCATAGACATAGAATTGAGCATGCTGGAATAGCTTCGCCAGATTTACAAAAGAGGATGAAAGAACTTGGAGTCATCCCAATCCCCAACCCCCCATTTCCTTATGAATTCGGTGATATATATATTGAACATTACGGCAATAGGGTCAACCATATGTACGCTGCCCGTGATTTTATTGATAATGGCATCTTGGCCGCAGCCGGTTCAGATGCTCCCGTTACTGATCACGACCCTATATTAGGCATACACGTTGCTGTTAATAGAACAAGCAGGTCTGGTACGGAAATAGGTGCGATTCAATCGATTAGCGTATTGGAAGCCATTAAACTTTACACATGGAATGGTGCGTTTGCTAGTTTCGATGAAGAAGTCAAAGGCAGCCTAGAGGCAGGGAAGCTGGCCGATCTAGTAGTATTGAATGATAGTATATTGAAAGTGGATTCCCAAAATATCAAGGATTTGAAAGTTGAATCGACGATTCTGAATGGGGAGATTCTTTATCATAGGGAAACAATGGTGGAAATATAATCTAGCGTGACTATTCTAAAACAACAAGACCTTCACTTACATTTTTTTGGCTTAAGCGAACGAAGAGGATTTAGCAGGTTATCTAAAAGGGGGATATTCGCTATGAAAAAGCAAAAATTATTAATTAATGGTGAGAGGCTGAGTCGTACGCTAGAGAAATTTGCTGATTTTGGACGCACAGAAAACAACGGGGTCACACGGCTATCCCTTTCCGACGAAGATCGATTAGTCCGTGATTATTTTTGCGCTTGCTGTAAAGAATTGGGTATGACCATTAAGGTTGATGATATGGGGAATATTTACGCCACTTTAGCGGGACTTGAAAACAAACCACCTATTGTAATGGGATCCCATATGGATACAGTAAAAAAGGGCGGGCGGTTTGATGGTATCTTGGGTGTAGCTGCAGGCTTGGAAGTCGTGCGTACTCTGGTCGATAATAATATCCAGCCTAAAATTCCGGTAATGATCGTCAATTTTACGAACGAAGAGGGAGCCAGATTCGAACCTTCCATGATGTCTTCGGGAGTTCTTTCGGGTAAATTCGAAAAATCCGTCATGCTGCAAAAGACGGATAGTGAAGGAATCACTTTCGAAAGTGCTTTGAATGCCATTGGATATGCAGGGGATCAAGAGTCTCGTTTAAAAGAAGCGACTGCATTTCTAGAGTTGCATATTGAACAAGGGCCCATTCTTGAACGTGAATCTCTCACGATCGGTGTCGTTGAATGTGTCCTTGGTATGGTGTGCTATGAGATAGAAGTTACAGGCGAATCCGATCATGCAGGAACCACCCCGATGAATATGAGAAAAGATGCTTTCTTCACTGCGAATAGCTTGATTATGGAGGCTCGTCAGAAGCTAGGCATGCTTGGTGACGATTTGGTTTTTACGATGGGCAGAGTGAATGTGTTTCCGAATATCCATACGGTCATCCCTAATAAAGTGGTTTTTTCGCTAGAGGCAAGACATAAAGATTCCAAAGTCATCGAAAAGGTGGAGGAAGTCATTAAAAGCCTTATAACTACAGGTTCAGAAGACGGCTGTGACATCCAAGCGAAAAAATTGTGGGACAGGGATACCGTTTGGTTCGACAAATCCATTTGCAATTTGCTTGAGCAATCGACCAATTATCTAGGCCTACCCTATAAAAGAATGGTAAGCGGTGCAGGACATGATGCACAGTTTATAGCCAGTTATATACCTACTGCCATGGTTTTCGTCCCAAGCATCAACGGAAAAAGCCATTGCGAAGAGGAACTTACTACTTGGGAAGATTGTGAAAAAGGCGTCAATGTAATATTGGAAACGGTCCTTGCCATCCAGTCATCTTAAGCGGAAATATGGTTGGTTGAATACAGTAAATAACAGTGACCGAAGGGTGCTATCAAACCATCAGTTCAGTATGAAAGTCAGCTTGACTGATGGTGATGCATCCTGTAAGGAACCTAAATGGGGGAGGGTATAATTTGGATGCAATTAAGCTATTGCTTTTTGTTCCATTTATAGGGTTTTTAGGTTTATTGCCCTATGCAAATAAAATAGAACCGTACATATTGGGAATGCCTTTTTTGTTATTTTGGGTTGTATTTTGGATGGTGATGGCATCGATTATCTTAATGATCGTCTATAAGTTCGATCCTGATAATAAAGGGAGTGAATCTGAATGAATCTCTCATTGTTCATTATTGCCATATTCTTGGTTCTAGCACTTTATTTAGGGATTAAAGCAAGAAAAGGGAAGGATATGGATATGGAGCAATTTGCCGTAGGGGGCAGGGGCTTCGGTACATTCTTCATTTTTCTCTTGATAGCAGGTGAAATTTATACTACTTTTACATTCCTGGGCGGAAGTGGGTGGGCATACTCAAAAGGTGCCGCTGCTTATTATGTTCCCGCCTATATTTTCTTAGCTTATGTCCTATCATATTGGCTCGTCCCTAAAATATGGAGATATTCAAAACGACATTCCATTATCTCTCAACCAGAGTATTTTGCATCTAAATATAAAAGCAGGTCTATGGGGATGATCGTTGCTGTATTGGGAAGCTTAGCCCTCGTGCCGTACATAGTCATACAGCTCAAAGGATTGGGTATCATTGTTTCAGAAGCATCATACGGAGCAATTTCACCAGTTGCTGCAAGTGTGATCGGTGCTGTGGTCGTAACTACCTATGTAATGATTTCAGGCATTCATGGTTCCGCATGAACAGCCATACTGAAAGATTTCATGATTTTGGTGGTCGTCATCTTTTTAGGGATTTACATTCCAGTTCATTACTTCGGAGGCATACAGCCAATGTTCGAGTCCGTGCAAGCTGCTAAACCGGAAATGTTGGTTTTGGCGGATCAGGGATTGAGTCAGTCCTGGTTTGTGTCCACCGTTTTGCTGAATGCACTAGGATTTTATTTGATGCCACAAACATTCATGGTCGTATTATCGTCCAATGGGGAAAGGACCCTTCGCAAAAATGCGATTGCATTACCCTTATACACATTGTTGCTGCTGTTCGTTTTTTTCATTGGATTTACAGCCATCATGGAAATCCCGGGTTTGCAAGGGGCGGATGGTGATCTCTCACTTTTAAGGCTGGCGATTCAAACATTCGATCCATGGGTGATAGGGGTTATCGGAGCTGCAGGTTTATTGACGGCACTAGTACCGGCTTCAGTCATGCTAATGGCTGCATCTGTAGGTCTGACAAATAGCTTTTTCAAAGTTCTGGTCCCTGCTGCGACTGAAACACATCAATTGATTGTCTCAAGGATAATCATTATTGGTATCTCAATCATTGCTTTAATTGTAACGGTTACAGGCGGCGAGGCTTTGGCCATCCTGAATATCATGTCTTACAGTTTAATTACGCAACTGGCCCCGTCCTTGTTTTTCAGTTTGCCAAAAACCAATATAATCAATAAGTATGGTGCGATGGCTGGAATATTGGCAGGTGTCCTGATTGTTTTATATGCGACAATTGCAGATGTGAAGGTTGCTACATTCCTGCCAAATACCCCACATGTAATTAATGATATCAGTACAGGCGTCATTGCTTTGTTGATTAATTTACTAGTAACATTCCTTGTAAGTGCCCTGACTAAACATATCTCCATGCAACAGACCGAAATGACTGATTTGGACAAGATATCCTGATTTCATTTAAAAGTCTGGAAGAACTGAAAAAACATGATATGGGAGGGCTTTTGTGAAAATTAAAATAACGGCTTGTCAATTTCGTGTAGAAAAAGTGTCAACTTTCCTTGAATTTCAGGAACAAGTAGAAGACTTGATCACCCAAGTTCCCGTAAACTCGGATTATATCATTTTTCCTGAACTGTTAACTATCGGATTATCAGCGGCCTTTGGAGAACAGGATGCTTCGTCCGTTATCAGGATCGATGAATATACCAATCAATACAAAGATCTTTTCAGGTCACTTTCAAGAAAAAGAAAACAGGTCATCATTGCAGGCACTCATCTGGAGCGCCGCGAAAATGAATACTACAATATTGCTTATATTTTTGATGAAGACGGATCAGTCGTTGAGCATAAAAAGACTCATATCTTTCCTGCTGAAGCGAATTGGCATACTTCTGAAGGTGATGAACTGGAGGTTTATTCCGTGGGTCCGGTCAAGATAGGAATAGCGGTATGTTATGAAGCGGAGATACCTGAAATTTCAAGGATATTATCAGTGAACGGGGCCGACATCATTTTTTGCCCATCATACACATTTACAGAGGCTGGTTTTTGGCGAGTTCGCCATTGCGCACATGCGCGTGCAATCGAAAATCAGGTATATTTTGTTCATTGCCCCACTGTTGGTGAACCAGGATCACCCTTACCAAACGGATATGGCCGTGCCAGTATCCTTAGCCCCTGTGACAGCGCTTGGCCTGCTAATGGAATAGTGGCCGAGGCGGTAATGAATGAACATACCATCATTACCGGTACAGTGGATATGGACGAACTTTATGAGAATCGAAAAAGTGGTGCAGCAACCACCTTCAAGGATCGTAATCGCCGAAAAGGTATGTATGCGAAATATGAGCCATACGAAGGGCTGAAATGATGTGTTGGATCCCGAACCATTGTCGTCCGAATGTAGGTCCAATAAAGTGCGGGGGTAGGTTAAAAAAAATGACCCCTGAAACGAGTCCTTTTACAATACCTGGTTATTCTTCGTGATTTTCCAGTTTGATAGGTGTATTAGTTATAGAACTTATCTATGCTCTGGCCGAAGGAATCGGAAATTGACTTAATATACAAAATATATTGTCAAATGATTGCTATATATATTAAAATATATATAACCATTTCATATTGTAATAATATAGATAGTCACCCTATTTATACCTGTTATGATGTCTGTAATGGCAGGAGGCACAACAATCATGTTTCAACAGAATACAGTATATATAGTTGGCGAATCGAAGGCACCGTCCAATAATCCAATTACACAGCAATTCAACTGCTTTTTCATCGGGTTCGTCATTGATCGTGATACGCATGAAATAGTGGATGCGGAATGCTCGACCACGATATCGATTACATCACGCTTCATTCAATCCATGTTAGTTGGTAAATCCATTCTTCGGCCCGATGAATTGGAGACAGAAATTGAGCAACGGTATTTTGGTTCATCTCAGAAAGCACTGACCGTCGCCCTAAGGAATGCCAGCATCAAATATCAGCAACTTTATAAGTTATAGCTGCTTCTTTTGTCAGTCGCAATTGAAATCCAGCTGTTAAAGAGTGCGTACGCGCTCTTTGGCAGCTGGATTTTTCTATTTAGTGCCATGCAAGAATTAATAGATGAGTGTGAATAAAATGGAAATTACCTTATGTTATAAAATTTAAGGAGGTATGGAATATGATTCAAGATGGTGTGATGTTTGTCTGCTTTTTATTGGCATTTACTGCCGTGATTGCGGTTGTGGAAAAAAAGATAGGAGGAAAGTTCTTCAAGTATGTTCCTGGTATTGTCCTTATTTATATTGGAGCGGCTCTGATGAAAACATTCGGGGTCTTTTCAGATAGTGAGTCAGTCGAAAGTGCATATGGCACCATACGGGGGCTCCTGCTGCCTGCCATGTTGATGCTTATGCTTTTACAATGCGATATGCGGAAAATCATCAGGCTTGGACCAAAGATGATTTTAACTTTTTTTGCGGCTTCATTCAGCATTATTGGAGGGTTCACTCTTACTTACGTTTTAATGAACGGCTTTTATGCGGAAGGAACTTGGAAGGCATTCTCGGCTTTGAGCGCAAGCTGGACAGGGGGCTCTGCCAATATGGTGATCTTGCAAGGAATACTCGATGTGCCTGAAAATATTTTTGGCTATGCGTTGATCATGGATACAGTCAATTATTCCATTTGGGTCATGTTCTTGTTTTGGCTGGTGCCTCTTGCTGGTAAATTCAATATTTGGACAAAAGCGGATACATCTTTCATTGATCAAATGACTTCCGAGCTTGAAGCGGGGGAAACCGCCAAGACGGAATTTGGATTCGTGGAATTGATCGGTTTCTTGGCGCTAGCTTTAATTGTTTCAGCAGGTGCAACCAAAATTGGGGAGAGACTGCCGGTACTCGGTGCCGCTGTGAATGGAACCACTTGGACGATCATCATCGCTTCGACCGTAGGATTAATTCTGGCTGTCACGAAGGTTGGGCGTATTGCCGGTTCCATGGAAATTTCCAAAGTCATGCTTTATATCGTCATTGGTTTAATTGCTTCCCATGCCGATTTTTCACAGTTGTTTCAAGCACCTGTGTATATTATTTCCGGCTTTATGATTCTATTCTTTCATGGATTGATCATGGTCATTTTGGCCAAAATCTTTAAGTTGGATCTATTTACAATGGGAGTTGCCTCTTTGGCCAACATAGGGGGCGTGGCATCGGCCCCCATATTGGCAGGTGCATTCAACCGGGCGCTAATACCGGTCGGGATATTGATGGCAGTACTTGGCAGTCTTCTGGGCACCTATTTTGGAATTCTTACATCATATATCCTCTCAAGCTTTTAAGGAAGGGTTGTTAATATGAAGATTGAAAGTTTACAAGTATCAGTGGAAACCTTGCCACTTGTCAAGCCATTCAAGACTGCATTGCGCACTGCAATGGAAATTGAAAACATCATGGTTTCCGTAAAATTGGAGGATGGAACGGAAGGTTTGGGGGCTGCAGCCCCAACGGTTGCCATCACAGGTGATTCTACAAAAGGAATCATGACGGTCATTGAAGAAGTAATCACACCACATCTAATTGGCCGCAACATCGAGAATATCAATGCATTGTCTCAGCTGATCCAACGATCCTGTGTAGCTAACACAAGTGCAAAAGCTGCTGTTGAAATCGCATTGTACGACGCAGTCAGCAAACGATGGCAGCTCCCATTATATCAATATCTTGGCGGTAAATCTAATGTCCTGAAAAATGATATGACAATCAGCGTTGATGAACCTGAAGAAATGGCAAAGGCGGCATTGTCCCTTATCGAAAGCGGATTCTCTACGATGAAGATAAAACTGGGGAAGGATTGGAAGAATGACGTGGAGCGCGTTGCCTGCATTCGTGCTGCCGTTGGCGAACAGGTTATGATCAGAATTGATGCAAATCAAGGGTGGACAACAAAACAAGCGATTTCCATCATTCATGAAATCGAAGAAAGAAAGCTGAACGTTGATTTGGTGGAACAGCCCGTGCAAGCCCATGATATCGAAGGATTGAAAGAAATAAAACGCTCTGTCCAAGTGCCGATCATGGCCGATGAAAGTTTGTTTTCCCCACGTGATGCCATGAGGCTCCTGAATGAACATGCTGTTGATTTCCTTAATATCAAATTAATGAAAACTGGCGGAATTCGACGTGCACTCCAAATCGCCGATATGGCAGAAGCAGCCGGGGTGGAATGCATGATCGGGAGTATGATGGAATCATCCGTTAGTGTAGCGGCCGCGGCTCATCTGGCAACCGCCCATCCAAATATAACGAAGATTGATTTAGATGCCCCATTATGGATTAAGAATGAGCCATTTGAAGGCATTCAATTTATGAAAGATCAACTTCTCATTTCCGATAAACCTGGACTGGGAGTCAAGAGGAAATCCTCTTTTACTCAATAAAAACAATTTCGAAAGGGTGAATGATTTGAAAAGGTTAACCGTTTTTGTTTTATCTTTATTTGCTTTTGGTATTTTAGTATTCAGTCCCAATGAAGCTAGTTCCAGGGAGAAGCAGAGAATTGCCTATGTTGATGTGAACGTGGCCACTCTTTGGACTGAGCCGGGATTATTAAGGGAAATCGATGCCCCTTCTGCATCGAATCCCGCTGATTTGAATGAATGGATCGGCTCAATGAAATATGAAGACAAGCTGTGGCTTGTAGGTAACCTGGAAACACAAGCTTTATATGGTTCTAAAGTGACGATTCTTGAAGAACGGGGTGGATGGGTGAAAGTAGCCGTTGCCAATCAACCTACACCCCGTAATGATATTGGTTACCCAGGATGGATGCCAAAGGCACAATTAAAAGACGGGCATTCTTTTGAGAAGCAATTTAAACGAGGATTTGCCCTTATAAATGCCCCAAAGACATGGCTTTATTCGGATTCGAAACTTCGGTCCAAATTCATGGAAGTCAGCTTCAATACCCGCCTTCCGCTATTGCAGGTGAAAAGAGATAAAGTGAAGGTGATGACACCGGGTAATGGGGCAAAATGGATGGAAAAGCAAGACGTGTCAGTCTATCAAAATGAAAATCAAATACCAGCCCCGACCGGTAAGGACATCGTTGAATCAGGAAAAGCTTTTTTGGGGCTACCTTACCTATGGGCTGGAATGTCCGGTTTTGGATTTGACTGTTCTGGATTTACGTATACGATGTACCATGCTAATGGAATAACGATCCCAAGGGACTCTTCCATTCAGGCTCAGCATGGCAAAAAGGTTGAAAAAGAAAATCTACAACCAGGTGACTTACTATTTTTTGCCCATGATAAAGGGAAAGGAAAGGTGCATCATGTCGGAATGTATATTGGTGGCGGCAAAATGATCCATTCTCCTAACAGCTCAACACATGTAAGGATAGATGAAATAAAAACATCAGGATACGGAGAGGAATATGCCGGAGCAAGAAGATATATCGATTGATGCTCAATGGAGATAAACTAGAAATAGATTATTATTTTAATAGTTTAAATTACTACAGAATCCAAGGTGATGATTCTGACAATAATCGAAAAATAAGAATTTTTATTGGTATAAGAATTTTTGGAATTTTAAAAGAAGATTAATCTACCGTTTATATTCGTTTTTTAGCAGGTGGTTTAATGGGAGAATGTATGAAAGATGGTTAAAAGAAAAATTATCCATAAAAACCATCAGTAGGGGAAAATAATGATTTTCCCCTACTGATGGTTCTAAATACAAGTTCAGTTAAAAATATTTTAATATAATATTTAACTAGAAGAATTGCACCTTTTATTTGATGGTTTCAAAAAGACGTTCCAAATCCTTATCCATAATGAAAACTTCGATTCTTTCACCTGTTTTAGTGCTTATATCACTGTGAGATGAAAGTACTTTACACCCCGTAAGATCTTCAACTATTTTTTCATAATCCTTAGTGTACATTTCACGAAGTAATGAACGCATTTTTTTCACAAGTTTTTTGCCTGAATTGTGACTCACAAGGTGCTTTTCCTCTACAGTAAGGACTCCCTTGAAGCGGGTTATCAACATATCATTGATTATATAAGTTTTCGTTTCCTGAGGTCCTCTTCCAATCAATTCACGCTGGAATTTAATGAATGCTTCGCTTATTTCAGCTTCGATCCTTTTCTTTGTACTTGACATAATGCCTCCAGTTCATCGACGAATTTATGGGATTTATCATAATGCCACGTCTAAGTTCCTGTCAATAACTGTTTGTAAAACTTTAGAAAAAAGTGAAAAAGTTAGTAAATTGAAGAAATACATCATTTTTAACGATGAATTGGGTGAATATCGTCTTAATTAATCAAATATGAAGGTTTTTAATGGTTTTTATGAGTTTACAAACCTTGAATGAGGAGCGTACAATAATCCTCATGAAAAACAATTAGATACCGGCCAAATCTCAAGTGATTGAGAACGGAGGACCCACTATTTATGGGGTTAATTCTGCATTTGCAGAAGGGATGAGATACTCTTTCGCCATCCTACCCGTCAGCTAACTTCGTCGGCTAAAGCGAAGGAGGTCATAAGACCACCTTGATTCAGGAGGCTTTTTTGTTATGCTATAGCAAAATGGCAATCTGACATTTCCGTAGGTCTTTTTATTATGCCTATAATTGAAAAGGTTTCTTGGAAGACGGATCGTGGAGTAGGCGCTAATGCTTGCTGGGCGTTAAGTAGACCAATGATTACTTTTTCTCCAACTAAATGTTTGTTTCTGTATATCTTTCTTTTTCTGATTCGTCATGGTTCATGACGCTGTAGGAAGGAGATTGCATTTGTGCAGTGCTGCAAACTTGGGGAAAAGTAACATTGGTCTATTTTTTTATGCCTTAAAGGACGTCTGTCTGAGCAAAAGAACAGTTTAATGGAACCTATCTTAAAGGAGGTGAAGGAGAATATAGGCTTTATTATTGCGGGAAAAGAGAAGGGGATAGATAATATATCCATTTCGTTGGTGGCTATTACAAAAATGAATGAATCCTAAAAAGAATATAAACGGTAATTGCAAAGGGAGCGTAGGGAGATGTTCTTATTGATAATCGTCGGGGCGGTAACGTTGTATTTAATACATGCCTTCATATATCCGGAAAAATACTAAGGGTGACTTACGGAGGAGAAGTAAATGGATTTATTGCAAATCGTTGTGGTATTGGCAATTGCGGTTGTATTAGCGATACCAATGGCTAAATATTTAACGGATGTTTATTCCCTTGAATTAACGAAACAAGATCGCGTGTTTGGAGGGATGGAAAGGTTTATCTTTAAGCTATCCGGCTTAAAGACGGGAGATATGAAATGGCAGCAGTACACCAAGGCACTTCTGATAAGTAATTTAGTGATGTTTATTATCTCTTATATTATCATTCGCTTCCAAGGGGAGTTACCTGGCAACCCCAGTAAGATTGCCAACATGGAGCCATTGTTGGCATTGAATACGGCTGCAAGCTTTCTTACGAATACCAATTTACAGCATTATAGTGGGGAATCGGGACTTACTTATTTATCTCAAATGGCAGTGATCATATTCCTGATGTTCACGACCCCAGCTACCGGCATTGCTTTATGTATGGCTTTTTTTAGGGGCTTAACCAGCCAGCGGAGTCTAGGAAACTTCTATGTGGATGTAATACGAACGATTATCCGGGTTCTGCTACCATTATCGATATTGATTGGTTTAGTCCTAGTATCCCAAGGCGTACCGCAAACATTTAGCCCGACGGCAGTAGCGACAACATTGGAAGGAGACACCCAAAATATAGCAAGGGGACCTGTAGCGGCACTAGAATCCATTAAGCACTTAGGCACTAATGGGGGAGGGTTCTTTGGGGTCAACTCTGCCCATCCATTTGAAAATCCTAATGGTTTCACGAATGTTTTGGAAATACTATCCATGTTTCTTATACCCGCTGCCCTTCCGTTGACTTTTGGATATATGGCGAGGAATAAGAAACTAGGCTGGATCCTATTTTCAGCGATGGCATTCATGTTATTTATCTTCTTAAGCATTACGTATATTAATGAGAAAAATGGTAATCCAGCTTTGGAGCAAATTGCCTCTCACAAACTGAGGGAAGTATGGAGGGGAAAGAGGTGCGCTTCGGGGTGGCTCAGAGTGCATTATTTACAAGTATAACTACAGCTGCAACTACAGGATCGGTAAATAATATGCATGATACCCTAACACCGCTGGGAAGTATAGCTCCACTTGCAATGATGATGTTGAATTGTGTATTCGGCGGGGATGGTGTGGGTACGGTCAATATTCTCATGTACTCAATATTGGCTGTATTTCTTGCCGGACTTATGGTGGGACGTACACCTGAGTTTTTGGGTAAGAAAATTGAAGGCCGGGAGATGAAGTTAATAGCTATAGCGATTCTGATCCACCCATTGATCATATTAGTTCCATCTGCCATCGCTTTAGCGACACAAATGGGTTCAGCTGCTATATCAAACCCGGGCTTTCATGGTATTACTCAAGTAGTTTATGAGTTTACTTCATCAGCAGCAAATAATGGTTCGGGTTTTGAAGGATTAGGAGACAATACCCCTTTTTGGAACGTTTCCACTGGTTTAGTCATGTTATTCGGACGTTATTTTTCAATGATTGCCATGATTGCCGTCTCAGGATCATTACTGGTAAAGAAGCGTGTTCCTGAGACTATAGGAACGTTCAAAACGGATAATGGTACGTTCTTTGTCATTCTTTTGGCTTCAGTTTTGATTATTGGAGCTTTGACTTTCTTTCCAATCATTGCGCTTGGACCGGTTGCTGAGTGGCTTACGATAAGATAAATGTTGAAAAGGGGCATTTCAAATGAGCATAGAGCAAATAGCGAATGTAAATAAGAACATGGTTTACGAGGCTGGTATAGATGCACTTAAAAAAATGAATCCAAAAGTTATGTCACGCAATCCCGTCATGTTTGTAGTAGAAGTGGGGTTTGCCATTACGCTTCTTCTATCAATATTTCCTGCGCTTCTTGGCGGAGTGTCTGATAGAGGGTATAACGTTGCAGTATCCATCATTTTATTTGTAACGATCATTTTTTCTAATTTCGCCGAAGCTCTTGCAGAGGGACGTGGAAAAGCACAAGCCAATAGTCTCAAAAAGACAAAGCAGGATGCTAAAGCTAGGTTGCTTCAGAAAGATGGTTCCGTAATGATAGTCGATGCCTTGCAATTACGCAAAGGCGATATTGTTTTAGTGAAGGCAAACGATATAATACCGGCGGATGGAGAAATCATTGAAGGAGTGGCTGCTATCGATGAATCAGCGATTACGGGTGAATCGGCATCCGTAATAAAAGAACCAGGGGGGGATTTCAGTTCTGTGACAGGAGGTACAAAAGTCATTAGCGATTTTATCAAAGTGAAAGTCGGTGCAGACCCTGGTGAATCCTTCCTTGATCGCATGATTAATTTGGTTGAAGGAGCAAAAAGGCAAAAAACACCGAATGAAATCGCACTTGGTACATTACTGATTAGCTTAACCATCATCTTTATACTTGTATGTACCACTCTGGTACCGATTGCGTCATATATTCAAGTTACCCTTCCAACCGCTACCCTGGTAGCTTTGCTGGTTTGCCTGATTCCCACAACAATCGGGGGCTTACTCTCGGCGATAGGAATAGCAGGTATGGATAGGGTAACTCAATTCAATGTAATTGCGAAGTCTGGAAAATCGGTGGAAGCCGCAGGCGATATTAATACGATCATCCTTGATAAAACAGGAACAATAACACATGGTAACCGGATGGCATCTGCCTTAATCCCGGCTATCGGCATTAGTCAGGAAGAGCTTAACCAATATGCCGTATATGCATCTTTACATGATGAAACCCCAGAGGGCCGGTCTGTTTTGGAATTAGCCAAAAAAAATGGATTACCTGAAAAATGGCTGGATAAAAACGGTACGGAAGGTATTGAATTTACGGCGGAAACCAGAGTGAGCGGAACGGACTTTCCTGACGGAAAAAGGGTCAGAAAGGGTGCAGTTGATACGATAATGAAATATATAGTGCAAGAGGGAGGGAAAGTGCCTATCGGTTTGAAAGACACTTGTGATGAAGTGGCCAAAAAAGGCGGCACTCCATTGGTTGTCACAGAGGGATGCCGTATTCTTGGCACTATATATTTGAAAGATACAGTGAAACCAGGCATGAAGGAACGTTTTGATGAATTAAGGAAAATGGGTATTAAAACCATTATGTGCACAGGGGATAACCCGTTAACAGCTGAGACAATCGCCAAAGAAGCTGGTGTCGATGATTTTATCGCCGAGGCTAAGCCTGAAGATAAAATCTCTGTAATCAAGCGTGAACAAGCGGATGGCAAGCTTGTTGCTATGACTGGAGACGGTACAAACGATGCGCCAGCATTGGCGCAGGCAGATGTGGGATTGGCGATGAATACAGGGACAAACGCAGCGAAGGAAGCCGCTAATATGGTGGATTTAGATTCAGATCCCACCAAAATCATTGAAGTGGTAGCAATTGGTAAACAGCTGCTCATGACCCGGGGGGCATTGACAACCTTTAGCATCGCTAATGATGTAGCTAAATATTTTGCGATAATACCAGCCATGTTCATGCAGGCAATACCTCAAATGGAAGCCCTGAACATTATGGGATTGGCGACACCCCAAAGTTCCATATTGTCAGCTTTAATATTTAACGCCATCATCATTCCCTTGCTTATCCCCTTGGCAATGAAAGGTGTTAAATATGTTCCCATGAGCGCATCAAGATTATTGACCAGGAATTTGTTCTTGTATGGATTAGGAGGCGTGTTAGTCCCCTTCTTGGGAATTAAATTAATTGATTTGCTTCTTGTAGTCTTAAAAGTGGCTTGAAAATATAAAGTAAGGACGGGTGGAAATACATGTTGAAAAATTTCCGATTTGTTATGGTGCTTCTAATCATTTGTGGAATGGCCTATCCGATTTTGATGACAGGAATGGCACAGTTGATGATGCCCGCAAAAGCAGAGGGCAGTTTAATTAAAAATAATTCGGGTGAATTGATCGGTTCGGAAATGATCGGTCAAACTTTTAAAGATCCTGGGTATTTTCATGGCCGTGTATCTTCTATTGAATATAATGCGGCTGGTTCAGGTACGCCGAACTTTGCTTCTTCAAATGAAGAATTCATAAACCGGACAAAAAAAGACATTTCAAAGTTTTTAAAAGAAAACCATACTATCGATAAGGCAGAGATACCTTCTGACTTAATGACGAATTCGGGTTCAGGTCTTGATCCCAATATTACCCCAAATGGTGCGAAGGTACAGGTTCCTCGTATTGCTCTTAAAAGGGGATTATCCGAAAAAACAGTATATCTTCTAGTGGAAAAACATACGAGCAGCCGATCACTTGGGATTTTTGGTGAACCCCGAATTAATGTTTTGGAGTTGAATATGGCATTGGATGAATTGAAATAACCATGTTCTGGAGAGTTTAGTAGACTTCCTTTTACTAGAATTGGAGGGCCAATATGTCGGAACAATTTCGAAGGAAAACACCAGGCGAAATTCTAGAGTCGATTTCCAATATCAAAAGGGGAAGGCTCAAAATTATACTTGGTGCGGTAAGCGGTTCAGGCAAGACCTACCATATGCTGCTTGAAGGAAATGAATTGAAGGAACGTGGGATTGATGTAGTTGTCGGTGTGGTCAACAAGTCCTGTAGTGGAACACTTAAACAATTAGGCAGTCTTGAACTTATTCCGACTATAGAATGGGAGCAAAATGGACACATAGAACAGGATATTGATTTGGAAAAGATTTATAAACGGAATCCCGAAGTTGTTTTAATTGATCGATTGGCACATAAAAACCATATACATGCAAAAAACGCCACCCGTTTGGATGATGTAAAGGAATTAATTAATAATGAAATCAGTGTTATTACTACCTTGAATATATATGAGTTGAAAGGAGTGAAGAAAGTCGCAGAGCAATTACTGAATGTTTCACTCCACGTAGAGGTTACGCTTCCAGAGGATACATTGACCAAAGCTGATGAAGTACGTTTATTGGACGTCACCCCTGAAGCCATATTAAAACGTCTGCAAAAAGGGGAGATAAGTGAACAAGACGAGTGCCCATTACAGTTTTACAACAATGGTAATCTAGCCACTCTTAGGGAATTGTCACTCAGGTTTTTAGCGGAAGAAGTGGAAGTGGACCTGACTGAACACAGGGAACAAGAAGGGCTAATGGGGCCTTCTGGTGCTACGGAAAGAATATTGGTCTGTGTACAATATCATTGGAATGGCTCCATATTAATAAGAAGAGGAGATCAAATTGCCAAGCGGTTGGGCGGTGAATTTTTAATCGCCAGCTTTATCCCACTAGCAAAAAAATTATCAAAAGAGGAAGAAATCTTTAAAAGCTCCATGCAAAAACTGATCAATAAATTAAATGGGAGATTTTTTGAGATTATAATGAATGGAGACGAAATAGCTGAAGGAATAGTCGTATTTTCCATGCAGCATCGAATAACACGAATTATCCTGGGTCAATCAAAAAAGTCAGTGTGGGAAGAAGCGGTCAACGGTTCAATAGTCAATAAAATAATGAGAAAGTCCAAGAGCATCGATGTATATATTATGGCAGACCTTGTAAAAGCATTTGGTGAGAGGATTATCCCCGCAATCAAGACGGATAAAAAGAAGGAAAATCCATATCGCAGACTCTCCAATGATGAAATGCACGATAAAGTGGAACGGGTAAAAAAAGGGACATTTAAGATTTTTATCGGAGCTGCTCCTGGTGTTGGTAAAACCTATACAATGCTAAGGGAAGCAAATCAGTTGAAGGAAAACGAAATGGATGTAGTGATTGGTCTATTGGAGGCACACGGTCGAAAAGAGACAATTGCCCAAGTGGGAAACTTGGAAATCCTGCCTAAAAAACGAATTCGATATAAAAACGTATTATTGGAGGAAATGGATCTAGATGCCATTATCAGTCGGAATCCTGAAGTGGTCTTAATTGATGAATTAGCACATACGAACGTACCGGGTAACAAAAATCAAAAAAGATATCAAGATGTTATGGACATTTTGGACGCTGGAATTTCGGTTATTTCCACGATGAATATTCAACATATAGAAAGCTTGAAAGATAGCGTAAAGCAAATTACAGGTGTTTCTGTAAGAGAAACAGTACCAGACAGCATTCTCCAATTATCGGATGAACTTGAGCTGATCGATATTTCACCAAATGCGCTTAGAAAAAGGATGGAGGAAGGTAATATATATGCCATGGATAAAGTGGAACAGTCCCTTAGCCATTTTTTCAAGACACAGAACCTTATAGCGTTGAGAGAACTTGCGCTCCGTGAATTGGCGGATGATGTGGATGACAGATTAGAATCAAAGAAACGTAAGGAAGGAGTAAGGGGACCATGGCGAAAAGATGAAGTGATTTTTGTCTGTGTCAATCTTAGAGCGGATTCTGAGCGTTTAATTAGAAGGGGATTCCGCATAGCCTACAGACTTAAAGCGGAGTGGTATGTTATTTTCGTCAAACATCCAAATGAACGGCAAACTGATGAAAAGTTGATACTTGATAAACTGATAAGCCTTACACACCGCTTAGGAGGCACTTTTGAATTATATACAACGAGGGATAGACGATCTGTGTTCAAGGAGATCAAGAAACAATTACAGACCAAAAAAGCAACACAAATCATTTTAGGACAATCAGCAAGAACGAGATGGCAAGAAATTGTCGGTGGATCTATTGTAGCTCGTCTTCTACGAGAAGTCAGACATCTTGATGTTTTGATCGTAGCTGATTAATTCATTTATCAGGCGGCAATTTTTGCGGGAGTATATTTACCTGTAGCACAAGGAAAAATATGGTATAATTATTTACAGATATTTCTTAATATTATAAAAGTAAGGGGTTGCCAATGATGATCACTTTTCCAAAACCTGATGTTGAGCAATTTTTACGAACGTTTTCCATTGCTGATTTTGCTGTAAGTCCAGATGAAAAACATCTGGTTTTCAGTACCAATTTGAGCGGCAAGTATAATTTATGGGGAATGGATTTGCCAAACTCCTTTCCTTATCCTCTAACATCCATCGATCAAAGCTGCCAAGGGCTTATATATGATAAGAAGAGCCGGTTTATCATTGCTGGTTTCGATCAAGACGGTAATGAAAATACCCAGTTTTACGGAGTTCCTTTGAATGGAGGGACAATGAAGGAAATCGTTAATCATGAAAATACACGTAATTTCATGCCAAAATTATCGAATGACAGTAAAAAGCTCTATTACACGACATCCAGAGGAAACCCTTCCTTTCTGAATTCCTATTGTTTGGATTTAGAATCAGGACAGGAAAGGCTGGTACTGGAGGGGAAAGATGCAGCGACCTATTTATTTGGCTTCAGCCCTGATGAAGAAACCTTACTTTACTATAAACACTTTGCTAATACATATACTCTTCTCTATGCAAAAAAAGGGAACGAAGATATCCTGCTCACTCCGCCGACAGAGAAACAACACACAGTGAATGATGGGGTTTTTGTTTCGGATTCGATGATATATTTATTGACTGATTATGATTCGGACTTTACCTATTTGGCTTCATACAACCTTGAAACAAACAAATTCTGTAAAGTTAAAGAATTGGAGAATGAGAGTTTTACTGCCATTACTTATAGTAAAGAGAATCAATTATTATATATAACCAGTCAAAAGGGTGTAGAGGATCAATTATATGAAATCAATCTGCAAAATGAAAATTGGAGAAACATCCCCGTGCCATGCAGTGTCATTAATAAACTTGAAGTTGCTGCATCAGGCACGCTTTACTTATTTGGCATGAGTGCAACCATGCCTCATAATATCTATAAAAATACAGGTGATGAGTGGGTATTATTAACTAAATATACTGTTCCTGGCGTCGATTCTAATGAATTGGTTGAACCGGACATCATTACATACCCTTCCTTTGATGGCCGGGAGATCGAATCGTTATTTTTTAGGGCAAAAAAGGAAAATGACAATGGTGAAGTCATTTTTTGGCCTCATGGAGGACCTCAAGCTGCAGAACGGAAGTTTTTTAGAGCTTCATTTCAATTTTTCCTGAATAACGGTTACAGTATTTTCGCGCCAAACTTCCGTGGTTCTACTGGTTATGGTTTGGAATTCATGAAAATGGTAGAGGGAGATTGGGGAAATGGACCGCGACTTGATAATGTAGCCGGCCTTGATTGGCTGATAGACCAAGGGCATGCACAAAAAGGCAACATTCTTTTGATGGGCGGAAGCTTCGGAGGCTACATGGCCCTTCTGCTGCACGGGCGACATGCGGATTATTTTAAGGCGGTTGTCGATATCTTCGGCCCATCCAACCTATTCTCATTTATCAATTCTGTACCTGAAGACTGGAAGCCAGTCATGGACCAATGGGTAGGAAACCCGGAAAAAGATAAAGAAAAACTAATCGAGTTTTCGCCTATTACCTATCTAGAATCCATGATAAAGCCAATGCTTGTCATTCAAGGGGCAAATGATCCCCGTGTCGTCAAAGAGGAATCGGATCAAATCGTTCAAGCGTTGAAGGATAAAGGAAGAGATGTCGATTATATGCTTCTAGAAAATGAAGGACATGGATTTTCCAAAAAAGAAAATGAAATTGCCGTCTATCAAAAAATACTCTCCTTCTTAAAGCGATTCACAGCAGTAACAGAGAAGGTATAATACGTTTTTTTATAAGTGAAGAAACCCTGCCGCTCACGTTCAAAGTGATGAAGCAGGGGTTTTTAAGTTTTGGGAGTTAGTAAATAGCTTCCTAATACGGCATATAAATCAGTCATTTAAAATTCAGAATTCCCCGAATAAACGCTAGTCACCTAGTCATAAAGTGCTATATAATATACGAAAAAAGTATTTTTTTGTTAAACGGAGTTGATTCGCAATGCCACGGGAATTATCGTTATACATACTCGTTATTATATTGGCAGGTGCTTTAAGTTTGTTCCTGTGTTTATTTGCACTATTAAAGATCAAGGATGCACCTGGAGCAAAACCCTATATTATCGTGACATTATTGTCTTCCATTTTTACTTTTTCCTATGCTTTAGAACTTTCCAGTACATCTTTGGAACAAATCATATCCTGGTTAAGGGTCGAGTACTTGGCCTTGCCTTTCATTCCAGTCTTCCTTTTGTTGATGTGCATAGAATATATAGGGCATAGAATCAAGAAGGTATGGAAATATGCACTCTTCATCATACCGTTCATCACCATTTTCATGCATTATACAAATGATTCTCATCACTTTTATTACAAATCAATGGGATTGAGAGGCGATAGCCCTTTTCCAATAATTAAACTGGTGGGCGGCCCTTGGTTTTACGTTCACTCCCTGTTTCTTTTTTTATGTGTGATGATAAGTATAATCATATTGCTAAGGCAGTTGAAAAATTCTTCATTCAGATTCAGGATGCAAATATCAATGATGGTGGCAGGTCTGCTTATTCCTATATTAGCAAATTACTATTATATAAATGGATTAAGCTCATATGGTATCGATCTTGGTCCTGTATCCATGAGTATCACGTTTATCTTTCATGGTGCGGCACTATTGACTTTTCAAATGTTCAATGTAGCACCGATCGCCAGGGAAACGGTTTTTGAAAGTATGAAAGAGGGTGTCATCGTTTTAAATCAACAGGGTTTGATTGTTGATTATAACCATCGAATGCGCAAAGTCATACCTTTGTTGGATGAACATACTATAGGTAAATCGATTACAAGTTTGCTAAATGGGAATCAGCATCTTAGGGAAATAATCGACCTTAAGCAAGACAGTGATTTTACATGCAGCATAAATGGTGATATGGTACATTACCATATTGGTTTTTCACCCGTGTTCAATAAAAGCAACCTGCCTATCGGACAGATCATTACCTTCGCCGACGTAACTGAAAGAGTGCTCATGCTGGAAAAGTTGAAACAACTTGCCAGCTTGGACGGATTAACCCAAATATTGAATAGAACATTTTTCATCAAAAAATCGGAAATTTTATTCGATGCTCTAAGCAGGGAAGGCGGCAGTGTTTCAATCATCATGTTTGATATCGATCATTTTAAAAATGTTAATGATACTTTTGGACATGAAGCAGGGGATGCAGTCATAATGCATGTTGCAAATACTGCAAAAGAATATATTCGGGAAGGAGATCTATTGGGGCGCTATGGTGGTGAAGAATTTATCGTAAGTTTGCCGAATACCGCTTTACCCACTGCATATGAGTTGGCCGATGTTATAAGGGAAAAGGTTTCTGAAAGTATTTCAGAGGTTAATGGAGAGAAGATTTCCGTTACCTGCAGTTTCGGTGTGACTCATGCATCAATTGAAGCTGGAGATCGAGGCCATTCCATCCAAACATTGATGCCACTGGCCGATCAAGCCTTATATGCCGCAAAGAAGAATGGCCGAAATTGTGTACGGATCATAGCCTAAGACTATATTATCATTCCTTTAAACCTTGAACTTGTTCTAGGTTTTTTCATTGTGCTCATAATTGCTATATTCAGTAACCCGTGTATAAAAACAAATTCCGTATCTTTTGAATCTGGAGATTACTTTTTACTAGCTCTGTATACTCTATAACCGAGGTTGTTTCCGTAAGAAAAAATGAGGCGGTAATGTTCGTCCATGACTCGTTCCAAAGATTCATTCAAAGGCTGAAGGGGGCTATTTGGAGCTGAAGAATTCATTAATTCCTCTAAGACGGTACTCGATCTCAAGATTTTTACATCTGAAAATCCGTTTTGTCGGAAGGAATTTAACCATTCGGATTGCATCAATAATTCTCTTAAATGATAAAAGTTCATGATTTCCTTTTTTGAGGCAGAATCAAGGCTGGCTTCCGCTGTCATATCAATGGATAACAAAGTTCCTTTTAGTTTGAGGACCCTGTAAAATTCACTGAGTGATTTTTGTATATCAGTGAATGCAGTCGTTGATTCGGCTATGATCAAATCAAAAGAATTATCGTCAAAAGGCAGTTCTTCTATTGAATGCTCATATAGGTCGATGCTTAAGTTAGCTTGTTGGAATCTTTTTTTTGCATGTTTCACCATTTCAGGGTGATGATCAAGCGCTGATACTCGGCAAAGGAACGTTTTTGCCAAGAAAGCTGAGGTTTGCCCAGTTCCGCATCCGGCATCAAGGATTTTTGACGAATGATCGATTTTTTCATTTTTTAAGAGTTGCTTAGTCAGTTCAAATCCACCAGGGTGTGCCCCTTCGATTCCAATAATGGCTAGTGCGTCTTGGTATGAATGGTTCATGGAATTATCTCCTTTGCAAATGTATAAATGTATTTTATGCTTTGGTTTTAAAGAGTGATTAAACCATTGACAAGGAATATGGGAAAGGCTTTTTCATTAATTCCTTTGACAATCTACCTTCCTCCTATCGACCTGATTTGCAAATTTCACCACTCGAAGAACACTGGTTTTTTAGTTATACTGCCACAGATTTAATTTAGAACACAAATGAACGTTTTGGGAGAAGGATGAACACGTTTGACTCACTGGGGATGTGACAGGATTTTGTCTCGGTCGATGTACAATCATGCGGTTAATGAATCAATTTTAGATTGATTACGCCCCATATAATTTATATTAATATGTTTGTAGGTTTAAGAATACAAATTATAAGTGAGTTTCTTATACTTTAAATTATGGGGGAGAGCAAATGAACGAGTTTTTGGAGAAAACAGCAAGATTCGAGCATCGGTTTTGGCTGCAAATCTTAGGAGACCATGGCAGGTTCATCCATGAGTCATTAGCTCCGGTCGAAGTGGAATACATTGAAATTGCCTCAGAATTCATTCGAATTTTTGATACTCTCCTTGGTAAAGCCAATTCGGAAGAGATTTCGCAACTTACTGCCACAGCAGAACAAGAGACATTAAGATTTCGGGAGTTTAAGCTATGTCTTATAAAAGAGCATCTGGTAGGTAAAATTAAGATACATCTTTCACCTTCATTCATTAATCATATGGTGAACGAATTAGAAGAATATTTAAGATTATTGAAATATTTCAATGCAAATCAAATGCCACCGGTTTTTCATGAACTTCATCATCATTTGCTTTGGCTGCTAGATGCAGCAGGACATGCAGGTGCAATATCATCCAATATGGATGATGTTGAAAAAAGATTAAAAGAGAAAAGTGAGCAATATAAAAAACATTTTAATGATTTTTATTTAAAAGCTGTTGAAATGGGTGGATTTTTACGAACCAATCTGTCAACATTCCCAGCATTGGAAAAAATGAATGCGGACGTCACATTGGAAATTAAATTCTTCCAGCACTTCCTGCTTGAATTGGAGGAGCTTGACCTCAGTGCGCAGGCTCTTGGAACTCTTTCGCCATTAATGGCCGATCATATGTGGCGCGAAGAATGTTATTATTTAACGAAACTCGCTGAATCGACAGACATGGAAAAGCCAAACTGCGATCCAGCGAAACCGAGGCTAGTCGAATAAAAAAGCACCTCATGGAGCCCTTTCTTAAATGGGCTCTTTATATGTGCTTTTTTTTGTTGATTACCATTAATGGATGTGATTTATAAAGGAAGTTAATTCCTATCCTTATGTTATACTAGAAGAACTAAAATTAATTATAGATGTATAGGAGTGCTGAAAGATGTTTGGAAATTCTTCCAATTTGACAGATGGCATTTATTTTGGAGAATCGTTACCACAACAAATCGCTAAACACATTTTAAAAAAAATCATTGAAGGTGAAATAGAAGCTGGAGAGAAAATCGTCGAAGAAGACATTTCCAAAGAATTGAACACTAGCCGTGCACCCGTACGGGAAGCCCTTTATCTATTGCAGGTTGACGGTATTGTTGAGAGGATGCCGCGGCGAGGAACGATCGTCAAGCCATTTTCACAAAAGGAAATCATTGAATATAATGATGTTACGATCGGGCTGATCCAGATGGGCATTGATTTTTCCAAAGGGAAGTGGCACGCAGAATATAAACAATCATTACAAAGGCATTTGGAAAGTGCGACAGATGAGTGTGAAAATAGCAATGTAATCGAGTATCAGAAAAGGGCAACACAGATATTTCGCTATATTTTTTCAATCGCTAATAATAAAGCATTATCAAGATTTTTTGAAGAAGCCAGTCATATTCTCATGGTTTTTGCCCAAAGTCAATGGAATACGGAAACGATGGAAAACTTCCATTTCAGATTAAAAATGTCCGTTGAGGCCATTCTAGAAGATGATTTCGTTAAAGCAAAAAATGAAATTCATGAAGCCTTGAGTCGTGGAGTGATGTAGAGTCTTTGACTCTAAAATCAAATTGTCGACAATCGACAAAATTAATGTTATGATGTAATCGTATTCAAACAAGAATATCATCATCAAGATTAAAGGGAGAAAGGGAGAATATTATGCAAGCATTCGATTTTACAGAAAAAGTAGCAATTGTTACCGGCGGCGGCGGGGGTATCGGCCGGGCAGCGTCTATTACACTTTCAGAAAATGGAGCCAAAGTGGTTGTTGTAGACCTTTCCGAAGAGGCTGGCTTGCTAACGGTAAATAAAATCAAAGAAAACGGCGGCGAAGCGAAATTCGTAAAGGCCGATGTTACAAAGGAAGACGACATTAAAAATTATGTTCAAAAAACGATAGATTCCTATGGCAAAATCGATATTTTCTTGAATAATGCCGGGTGGGAAGGCAAAATAATGCCTCTTATCGATTATCCTACTGAGGTTTTCGATCAATTAATGTCAATAAATGTACGCGGCGTTTTCTTGGGCTTAAAACATGTATTGCCCCATATGATTGAACAAAAAAGCGGGGCAGTCGTGAATACAGCTTCTGGAGCGGGTTTACTGGCAACGCCAAACATGGTGGCGTATGGCGCAAGTAAACATGCGGTTCTTGGAATGACGAAAACAGCTGGTGTCGAAGTTGCTCCACATGGTGTCAGGGTGAATGCGGTCTGCCCAGGTGTCGTCAACACGGCTATGATGCGGTCGATTGAAAGCGGATTTGGCCAAGGTGATTCCGCGGCAGCAGAAACGGCTAGAAAACAGTTGGAAGCAACGACTCCGGATGGCCGGTATGCTGAGCCTCAGGAAATCGCAAATCTAATGATGTATCTAGTATCCGATCTTTCCAGCCACATTACTGGTCAAGAACTTGTAATCGACGGAGGGGCCATTTTAATCTGATAAGCAAAAATCTTTATTAAAGGGGGACCCATACATGAGTTTAAAAGGAAAAGTCATAATAATTACAGGAGCGGGCAGCGGAATTGGTAAGGAAACGGCATATAAATTAGCTGAACAGGGAGCTATTGTCGTAGCGGCTGATTATAATGATGTTGCCGCTAAGGAAACGGCTGAATCTATTCAACAAAAGGGAGGTACGGCATCTTTTGTGAAAGTGGACGTAGCTAAAGCGGAAGAAGTGGAAGCGATGGTCGAATCAGCAATTGCCAATCATGGCACCATCAACGGCATATTCAACAACGCTGGAATTGGGCTAGTAAAACCATTTTTGGAAATGGATCCAGAATCATACCACAGAGTTGTTGATGTTGACCAACACGGCGTATATTATGGCATGTATTATGCAGCAAGGAAGATGGTGGAGCTTGGTGTAACTGGGGCAACGATCGTTAATACTGCTTCTATATATGGGACGATGGTTTCAATTGGCAGCTTTAATTACCATGCCGCAAAAGCTGCAGTCATCGCCATGACTAAATCCGGTGCAATTGAACTTGCGCAATATGGGATTCGTGTCGTCGGCGTTGCACCAGGTTTTATCGAAACGCCGATCATTGGTGAAGATCCAGAGTTCCTGCACAGTTTGGCTCAGCTTCATATGAGGAAAAAATTGATTCAGCCAGAAAAAGTTGCTGAAGTTGTAACGTTCTTGTTCTCTGAAAAAGCGGACGCCATTAATGGACAGGTCATCCCTGTTGATGATGGATTCTTAAGCTTTAAAGGATAATTATAATCAAAGGATTTTCGAGAAAACTTAAAAAGGGAGTTTTGACAAATGAGCGAACGATTCGATGGCAAAGTTGTAATCATTACTGGGGCAGGCTCAGGCTTAGGACAAGCAGCCGCATTGGAATTGGCTAAAGAAGGGGCTAAACTTTCATTAGTTGATTTAAACGATGCATCTTTGGAAGTGACAAAAAAATTAATCTTGGAAATTGCACCAAAAGCGGACGTGCTTCTGGTCACTGCAGATGTATCGGATGAAGAAGCAGTAAAGAACTATGTAGGCAAAACAGTCAGCAAGTATGGCAGAATCGATGCATTCTATAATAATGCGGGTATTGAAGGTAAACAAGCCCCTATGGCTGAATACGATAGCAAAGTTTTCAACAAAGTAACGGACATCAATATCAATGGTGTATTCTATGGTATGAAATACATTCTGCCAATCATGAAAGAACAAGGATCAGGGGCAGTGGTAAACGTGGCTTCCGTAGGTGGAATTCGTGCTGTGCTTAACCAAAGTGCGTACGTTGCGAGTAAGCATGCTGTTGCAGGCTTAACGAAAACAGCTGCCATAGAATATGGTCAATATGGAATCAGCATTAATGCCATTGCACCAGGAGTTATCTTAACGGCAATGGTAGAAGGTTCATTCAGGCAAATAGGCGGGGAAAATTGGGAAGAAGCAATGGCGGATTTCATCAGTGTGAATCCTATGAAACGCTTTGGTAAACCTGAAGAGGTCGGCCGTTTAGTCGCCTTCCTATTATCAGGGGAATCGGAGTTCATCACGGGGCAGTCATTCCGATTGATGGCGGACAATCTTCACAATACTAAACGTGTAAAGGGAGTGACAGTATTAGGTCACTCCCTTTTTAATCGTATCCTTTTAGTTAATGACCAAATGAATTCAAACTTTAAAAATCAAAACATATGAAACGAAATAGGAACCATTAGAATAGTAACGGAACTCATAAAAAAAAACGCCATATTAAGGCGCTTAACAAACATTTAAGAAGCCAATCGTTACTTTTCTTTATCATGAAGCTTATCTTCATATTCAGTTTCCAACATACCATACAGACCGTTCATTTCTTGTTCATCCGGATCTGCTCCAAACTCGTTTCTATATTTTTTCTTTTTATCATCAAGGATTTCTTCTTTTTCATTCTTCTTGTCCATACATATCACCTCCAACCAATAGGGTGTCTCATTGTTCGATAAAATATGCATGGTAATCTCATTTGCAAAACATTTAATTGGGTATTCTAAATAGTTATTAGTCTTACTATTTGTTAAGATATAAATATATTAACTTAGAGATATCGGAGAGAGAATGTGAAGAAGAAGAAACGTAAGAAATCAAAGAAAGTTTTTGTCATATTTATCCTGGTTTTTGCATTTTTGCTCATTAAGGAAATCATGAAAACCCCCTATTCCGAAAATGTTTCCACATCAGTAAATAAGCTTGATTCTTTCGCGAACGTAAAAAAGTATAGCTCACTTCTTCAAGGGGAGTTGGCTAAATACGGACTTGAGGAGCATACTTCGACATTGATTGCTTTGATGCAGCAGGAAAGCCGAGGACGGGGCGGTGACCCAATGCAGGCATCTGAGTCAGCGGGTCTTGATCCAAATACAATCACAGATCCAACGGAAAGCATTAAGTATGGGGTGAAACATTTTAAGAGGATCAATGAATATGGCAATGAAAAGGGCGTGGATTTTGCCACGATCATTCAAGCATATAACATGGGAATTGGTTATATTGATTTCGTGGCGAATGAAGGGGGCAAGCATAATGAAGAGCTTGCGAAGAAGTTCTCCATGCTTCAGGTCGAAAAGAACCCCAAGCTCTATGATTGCGGCGGGGACAAGGATAATTTTCGGTACCCATATTGTTACGGTGACTACTCATACAGTGCAAAGGTATCTAAGAACATTGAGGAGCTTGGCAACAGTATATCGGCTCAAGCTGATGGTGAGTGAGGGGAACAAAAAGCCTACTGAATGAAGTAGGCTTTTTTTCATGGTAATGCTACCTCTTTTGCGGAGTTCAAAGAATCAAAACCATTGTCATTTATTGTTCAACCATGGAAGGAGGTCGTAATGTTTATAGAGTTTCCCTGATTCCTCAATGATTTGTGAAAGAAGGATATCAATGGAATCAAGTAAAGAGTTTAAGGCTTGTTTAACAGAACCACTCTCAAATTGCTCTAAGGGCACAGGTAACTCTTCCTCGTCCAAAATAAAATGTGACCCATCCGGAAGCACCATGATATCAATGATCAAATCTTCAAAGGATAACAACTTATCAGCCATATATGTATTTTTTACAATATTAAAATAGGAACCTAAATAATTGCCTTCATTATCTCTCCAAATGTATAAATTATAAGGGCGGTCCTTCCAATAATAAGCAATCGTATAACTTCCAATGGGTATGTTTAATTCTATAGGACCCGCTTTCATCGTGAACGCATCCATGATTTCATGAAAAAGCACAACATGCTGATTTTGTGCGTTTAACAGCAAACAGGTATGTTCTACAACTAAAGAGTCATAGCGGATTTTTCTTTCAATTATTTCATCGCCACGTTGAAGTGCTGTTGTGAATATTTTGTCCATCATTCTATTTCTCCCTTAAAAACCATCTAGATCATTATGCCATTTGTTTCTTTTCTACATTGGTAAATTTCAAAACCTAATTTCACAAGTACCGAGAAATTAGGCTTTAACTATTTCAAAATCGTTCACTACCAGAATGTTGTTTATTGGAACTTATCCTTGATACGCATGCTCTAAAGTTTTAATGTCAATTTTCTTCATTTGGAGCAGCGCTTTCATCATTCTTTCCGATTTTTCAGGATTGGAGTCGTTTACCATCTCGGTTAGGTTTTCTGGGATGATTTGCCATGACACGCCAAATTGATCTTTCAGCCAACCGCACACTTGCGCCTTTTCATCTCCGCCTTCTGAGAGTTTCCCCCAATAATAGTCCAATTCTTTTTGATCCTCGCAATGGATGATAAATGATATTGCCTCTGTGAATTTGAATTGCGGACCGCCATTTAATGCTACGAATGTTTGTCCTTCCAATTCAAATTCCACGGTCATCACTGAACCCAATGTCTTTCCATGGATTTGATTTCCTTCATTTCCATAGCTAGTGATTCTTCCGATTTTAGAATTTTCGAAGATGGATGTGTAGAACTTTGCCGCCTCTTCGGCTTGTGAATCAAACCAAAGGTTAGTTGTGATTTTTTGAATTTTGTTTTTCATCATTTTTCTCCTTTTTTGTTTTCACCCTTGCTATATGATCATGGAAATGAGAATGGATTCGATAAGATTAAATACCTTGAAAGTACCCTTTTACTATACACCATTTATGATGAACCAAGATAATGATGTATGGTTAGGTTGTGTTTTGTGTATTCCAACCGATCATTTAACTAATCCCCTTTTTCCTTTGCTTGTTACGATATCCTTGACTCAAGGTGATGGAAATACAAAAGGATATAGAAACTTTTCAACCGTGAAAAGTCCTATATCCAAATTCCGTTTCTCAGCTTTCGAAGTTGAATTGCCATTGGATTCCGAATTTATCGGTTAACTGACCGTAAATTTTACTCCAGAATGTTTCCTGCAGCTCTAGACCAACCGTGCCGCCTTCACTTAGTTTGTTAAAGATCGATTTAATTTCCTCCACATCATTACCGACATATGCAAGGCTGATATTATTTCCTTCTACAAAAGGCATACCAGGAAAAGTATCTGAAAACATGATATTACTACCATTAATAGTAAGCCTTGTATGCATGACTAAATCTTTCGCTTCTTCTGGCAGGGGAAATTCTGGATTAGGCGGTGTTTCCCCAAAGGTCATGATATTTGGTTGTTCCGTTCCAAAAACCTCTGCGTAGAACTCTACTGCTTGTCGACAATTCCCATTAAAATTAAGATATGCATCAACTGACATGTATCTCACTCCTATTTTCTTATTTTTCATTGCGCCCAATTTATTACTTAATGCATGATTACCTTACGAAAAATTCCGGTGGTTCAATTCCAAGGGTTCTAAGATAAATATAACCCTGTCCCCTATGGTGGATCTCATTTTCCAGGGCATATTGAAGTCTATCAAAGTGGCTTTGTGAGGGACCGAAAAAAGGATCTTTTTCAACCACTCCAAGCGTTTCCTCGGTCATTTCCTCCCACAATTTCCTCGTCTCATCCCTTACTGCTTCGCATGCTGATACGAGTTCTTCTTTGGTGGAAATTACGGCAAAGGAATCTGGAAACTCCCAAATACCCAGTGCAATTCCACGCATATATCCAGTCTCAATGTTCATGACTTCTTTAACCATCTCTGCGAAAGGGCGAAGCTTCCCGGCCGGTGTATAATGGAATAATTCCTTTTCAGGGAAAGCTTCAACCACCCGCAACGTCAATCTCCTGTTGCCTTCCAATATATTTAACAAACCCTCTTTCGAAAGAACCACCATTTCACTCTCCTTTGATCAATACTCTGTATAGAAGTTCTGTGAAAAATCGAAAAGTCCTGCAAATTCCTGAATATAAAGATTGCATAGCTTTTTTACTAAACAATGGAGCAATTCCATTAATGTATAATTAACAAATCGATAAAGTAAAAAGGGGAAATGTCATATGTTCGGTTCCTTAAATAAAACTAAATTAATAAAAAATGATTTAAAAGGCATTGCGAAATTAATGTATCAGGATGTGTCAGATGACAATTGGGATCAAGAGAACCTAACAAAGAGAAATTTGGATTTTACTATTGAAAGCATTCGTTATATAGATGCTTATACGAAAAGATTAGGCACTACTCAAATGGGGAGAGAACTTTTAAAGAATCATTTTGATAATTTTGTGGTAAGGATAGGTGCGTATATTGGAGAAGTTATAAAAAGGAATATATATCAAGATTATAAATGGTATGAATATGATTCTGTATATCATTTTTCTTCTGCACTTGATTGAAGTGAATAGGGGCATTAAAACAGAGACGTTTCTTTACTCCAAAAAGAGAGATAGAGTTATAGTGCCATTGACTGTGGTAGCTCAACATCTGGAAGGGAGTTCGGCACATATAGATTTCTTGGAATATGTAGAAGAAACAATTAAGCGAAATTCGTAAGAGATATCTGCTTTCCTTAAACAATTGTGTTGGTTTTCAAAAATCTTCCCAAAAGAGGGAAAATTCAATTTTTGTAAATATTGATTAAATCTTTCATTTATTATACGATTTAATCAGTTATATTTTTCCAACCAGCATGATGCTTATACATAAACGATTCAATTAATTACGGAACAAGCAGAAAGGGAGAGAAGCCAATGATTAATAAAGTCGGTCAAATTATGTTATACGTTAATAACCAAGATGAGTCATTGAAATTTTGGACGGAAAAATTCGGATTTAGCGTAATTTCTGAAGAAGATAACGGCCAAGGGCTAAGATGGATTGAAATAGCCCCAACAAAGGATGCACAAACGAGCATCATCCTGCATAATAAGGAATTCATTGCTAAAATGCAGCCTGAATTAAATCTTGCTACACCTTCATTAATGTTTTACTCGGAAAATCTTGATGAATTATATAAAGACTTTTCGGAGAAAAATATCAAAGTGGGAGAACTTGTAAATATGCCATCTGGAAGAGTCTTCAATTTTGCTGATAATGAAGATAATTACTTTGCGGTCATGGAAAAAAAGTAAATCATTTAGCTTTAGGTAAAAAACATCAAAACGACTAGAAAAAATATTTTTAGTCGTTTTGATGTTTTTTGATAAAACTACCCTCTTTATGTAACTAGTTAGTCTTCAGGCCTTGGCCCAGCAGGAAGTCCAGAGTTCTCAACCGTTTTGATCGGCCGAATGGTTATGTCTCCATTCACGTAAATTTGACAAGATAAACGCAAATGATCTTCCATTCCTTTTTCCTCAAAGACCTTTTTTTCTTTATGTGTGACCTCCAAAAAATCACCTGCCAATATTTCCACTCTGCAAGTTGTACACTTAGCTTTCCCACCGCATCGGTGGAGAATATTTATTCCGTTATCTTCCAATGCCAATACTAATTTTTTTCCCATTTCAACTTCAAACGTTCCTTGGTCAAATACTGTTACATAAGGCATCTTATACCACCTCTTATTATAGGATATCTATCAACAGGTCATTAATATAACTATTCTCTTAACTTGTCCATATGACATAAAAAAATGTGAAGTCACTGCTGATTGATAGTAAAGATGAATAATTAATTATCGTGAAGACAAACTTTAAGTACATTCATAATTATTAATGGAACAAGGGATAAATAAAGCTAGGGAAAATAAGCATGGTCTTTTAGAGGCAATTAAGATGTCGAATAATTAAAGGGAGGTGCATGCCTGTGAATAATGGCCATTGTGATTTTTCACCAATGAAACAAACGTTAAAAGAGGAGATACGCCAAGTAATATCGGCATTACAGGATAACTTAGAAGCAATGGGTGATGAAAATTATTGTCTTCTTGGAAATTTCGAGAAAATAAAGGATAAATTCATATACATTGATATGAAAGCAGCAACATTTTATTTAAACTGTTATTTGTCACCATTTACGGACAAATATCCCGAATTATCAACTTGCGTTCAAAATTTATCGAATTTGAGACATGGCGGGTTGATTATAATTCAACGGGGAGATCCCCTTGATTCATTGATTCAACCCGGCATTTCAATAGGAGCGGAGTTAACCCATTCTTTATTGGAATCTATTTTTTTTCCTGGAAATCCACTGCATGATGGTGCCGTTTTGGTTAGTCAAAATCAGATTGTTTCCGCAGCAAATGTCCTTCCGCTTTCAGACAGGTCAACCGGGGGAAAGAAACTGGGAACACGCCACCGCTCTGCTTTAGGTTTATCTGAACGGAGTGATGCCCTTGTATTGGTAGTATCAGAGGAAACAGGAAGAGTTTCATTTGCATTGAATGGGAAACTGTACCCAATTAATACACACGGGCCTATATAGATTCACACCTGGAATATTCAATCGGGTAAATAAGTAATCGCTAGATCCTTTTTAGGCTTTTGTAATTTATAGCTTAATTTATCAGAATTACAGGTACAGAAAATTTCATGAATTCATCAACCCGGTGATTTTTACCGGGTTTTTGGTTGCTTTTTATATAAAAAAAGGCATATGATAAATAAGGAGTCTCAAGCAGATAAGTTATAAAACGAAAGAGGATTTTACATGATAACCATTAAAAGTGAACGAGAAATAAATTTGATGCATGAAGCGGGCAAACTTCTTGCTGCGACGCATAGAGAAATTGCAAAAATGATAAAACCGGGAATCACGACTTGGGAAATCGAAGAATTTGTCGATAAGTACTTGGCAGAGCATGGTGCTACCCCAGAACAAAAGGGCTATAACGGTTATAAATATGCAACATGTGCATCAGTGAATGATGTGATTTGTCACGGGTTTCCGCAAAAGAAAGCCCTAAAAGAGGGAGACATCGTCACGATCGATATGGTGGTGAACCTTAACGGCGGTTTGGCGGATTCAGCTTGGACATATGCAGTCGGAGAAGTTTCCGAAGAAGCTCAGCGCTTAATGGATGTAACCAAGAATGCTTTATATAGAGGCATTGAAGTTGCACGGGCAGGAAATCGTCTCGGGGACATCGGGCATGCAATCCAGTCATATGCAGAAGGTGAAAAGTTTTCTGTTGTCCGCGATTTTACAGGACACGGAATCGGCAAAACCATGCACGAGGACCCTACCGTCCTACATTATGGTAAGCCAGGTAAAGGTGCCCGTTTAAAAGAGGGCATGGTCATCACGATCGAGCCTATGCTGAATGCAGGAACATGGCATATGAAAATGGACCAAGACGGCTGGACGGCGAGAACGGCAGATGGAAAGCTTTCCGCCCAATATGAACATACCCTCGTCATTACAAAAGAAGATCCGATCATTTTAACGGAACAGTAAGAAAAAAAAGAAACGGCCTTATCATAGGCCGTTTCAGACTGTAGACAAACTCGATGAAAATCGAGTTTGTCTATTTTTAT
>NZ_JVPL01000232.1:0-321 GCF_001054655.1 Bacillus sp. 220_BSPC | reverse complement strand
GGTGGTTTGATTTGTGTCATTGGGCAAATTATGTTTGATGTGTTTAAACTGACACCGGGACATACGCTAAGTACCCTTGTCGTAATAGGGGCTATTTTAGATGGGGTAGGTTTATATGAACCCTTAATTGATTTTGCTGGGGCAGGAGCTACTGTTCCTATTACAAGCTTTGGGAATTCACTTGTACACGGGGCCATGCAAGAAGCTGAAAAACACGGGTTAGTCGGCGTACTTACAGGGATGTTCGAAGTGACAAGTTCTGGCATTTCATCTGCCATTATTTTCGGCATGTTAGGAGCTTTGATTTTTAAACCAAAGGGA
>NZ_JVPL01000231.1:0-3009 GCF_001054655.1 Bacillus sp. 220_BSPC | reverse complement strand
ATCTGCTCGAAATTTATTTGTTTTTTTTCCATTGTCACCTTATGAAAAGCAAGTAAGGATATAAGCTCATGAGCGTGGCAATTTGTAATATTTGGCGGACGCGGACGTGCATATTCAATTAAATCGGTAACAATCCCATTCAAGCGGTTAACTTCAGTAGGCAAGTGTTCCATTAGAACTTGTCGGAATTGAGGATTATCATATTTACTCGGAAGTAAATCAATGAATGTTTTAATCGATGTTAAAGGATTCCTTATTTCATGTGCGACACCTGCAACTAGTTGACCAAGAGCGTGCAGCTTTTCTTGTGTGACCAATTTTTTCTCCAATGTTTTCTTTTCCGTCTCATCATTCATGGAAAGTAAGTATCCGGTTTGTATATCTTCAGAATTGAACATCTTATGCATCGAATAAGAAATCACCTTCTGTTCATTCTCCTCATTTAATACCAATATCCGAAAAGAACCCGTACGATTATTCTCATTTTGTTCTTGGTGTAAAGCTTCGAAATTCTTCATCAATTGCGAATGATTCGTAAGATTCAGAATCATTTCCTTGGAAATGTTTAGAATGTCCGATGCCTTTGCATTGCAGCTAGTAATCATGAAATCGAGATCGAATGTTATGATGCCATTATGGATATTGTTTAAGATTTGATCTTTGAACGCTTCAGCATTAGCGATGTTTTGCCGTTGTTTCTCTAAATCCTTATTTAATAAATGTAATTTCAAAGTCTGGTTATGTACGGATTTTTTTAGCTTTTGATTCCATATGTAAATGATTAGAAGGATAAGGGCCACGGCAGTTAAGATTATGATCAACCAAAATATGAATTGTTCGAGTCTGGCAATTTTTTGATTGGATTGTGGCATTACCCATTTATCGATTATCCCATTGATATTTCGGTTTGCCTTAAGTTCTGTGAGTGCATTGTCCATCATGAAAAGAAGCGATTGATTTCCCTTTTTCACTGCAATCGTATAATCCGCAGGCTCAATGACTTCATCAAGAATGATGTAATTCTTTTCTTGGCGGAATTTTTTTAAATAGAAATCAGCAGTCCATTTGTTTCCGATGAACACATCAGCTCGGTTGTTCAATAATGTTAAAATTCCGGAGTATTGATTTGAAACGGTCGTTAAGTTTGTATTCCTCATATTGAGAAATGTACTGATAACTGGTGTGTTATGGTCAAGGACAACATGTAAATCACGTAGATCCGTTAACGTATGAATATCCTGTTTCCTTTTACTAGGAATGATTATGGATTGGGACATTGTAAAATAGGATTGAGTGAAATCAAATTGGTTATCTTTTTCGGTATTATAGGTACTTCCGACAATTGCATCAATTGTTCCGTTACTTAAGGCTTTTTCGGCTTCTTCCATCCTCATCGGAATATATTTGAAATCTACGTCATTATATTTCGCTATTTCCTCCATTAAATCAATATTGATGCCTGTCAGTTCACCAGCTTCATTTTCAAATGAAAATGGAGGAAGGGCACTTTCTCCAGCAATTATAAATGTTTTTTCTTCAGCAAAAACAGCGGGAGACCATAATGTTTGAACAAAGATTATAAAGCAAAATATACTTAGTTTAAACAGCTGCTTTTTAATTAAGAGCCCTCCTTCTACGTCAAAATCCTTGCAGTCAGTAATCCTTTGTTAAAAACATCATGATTATATACTTCTCCAATTAAGACTTGAACCCTTTAATATGTAAAGAATTCTTAGTATAATCTGACACAATATAACAATAACCTACAAAAGAGTGTGTTTCTGAATGCATAAGCTGCCATATCCAATAAGGATTGCAGTAAAAAACATGAAGGTTACTCTTGTCTTGTTTTTAGATAAGTACGAAGAAAACGCGTTTGCCTGCAGTTTTTTCTTTGAATAAGTTCCAGTTGATTTCAGAAATCCGCTCCCTTTCCGCCGACTGTCTGCCAAGCCTCCCCGACGCAAGCCTCCCCGACGCAAGCGTCTGTGGGGTCTCGGTTAGCCAGTTATTCGGAAGGAGTGTCGCACATTTCTTCCATCCAATAAGGATTATAGCACTAAAGGAGTTCTATCTTTTAAAACAAATTTGATTGGAACGGAAGGCGAGAGACTCCTGCGGGAAAAGCGAGTGCCTGGAATTGAAATCTATTTTTTACACCGACTCAAAAAAAACTGCAGACAAGACGAGTTCTATCATTTTAAACAAAGTTGATTGGAGTGGTTGTTCGAGAACCCTGTGGGAAAAGCGTCCCTAGGGGACCCAGGTGCAAGGAGTGCCCAACTTTCCAATCATTTTAACCCTCAATATGTTATCTTATTTTTATATTTCAAGGGTTTTTATCATTTGCCGTAACGTTCCAAGATGATACGCCAAGTGGGCAATGGTCGTTAGCATTTTCCTGAATCGAAATATTCGAAAAAAAGCCCGATTTCTCAGTAATAAAATTGTAAAGTGTACCCTATTAAGTAGACACCAAAAAAAGTCTACCAATAGGGTACTTTTTTGTATAATTAAGAAACACAACTAGAGATAACATGGAGACGGGAAAATAATGAGTAAAAAGATTTTCACAGAGAAAGAGACCAAGCAGCTATCAACTAATAAATATGTTAAAGCAGTTGGTACAAAAGGAATCACTTATACAGATGAATTTAAGCATATTTTTATTTCTGAAAGAGAGAAAGGAAAGGCTGCGAGAGAAATATTTGAACATTGTGGGTTTGATCCAGAGGTTTTGGGGATGGACAGAATTTATTCCGCGAACAAAAGATGGCAAAATGCTTACAAGAATAAGGGGATAATCGGTTTACTTGACACTAGAACTGAAAACTCAGGACGTCTTAGAGAAAAGGAACTTACCTTAGAAGAGAAAAATGCTCGTTTAGAAGCACAAATTACCTTACTAAAGGCGGAAAACGAACTATTAAAAAAGATTCGTATTGCAGAAAGGGGGACGAAGAAATAGAGCTTTCTCCTAGCCAAAAGTATATACTTATTCGGTCAGTG
>NZ_JVPL01000230.1:0-321 GCF_001054655.1 Bacillus sp. 220_BSPC | reverse complement strand
TCCCTTTGGTTTAAAAATCAAAGCTCCTAACATGCCGAAAATAATGGCAGCTGAAATGCCGGAACTTGTCACTTCGAACATCCCTGTAAGTACACCGACTAACCCGTGTTTTTCGGCTTCTTGCATGGCCCCGTGTACAAGTGAATTCCCAAAGCTTGTAATAGGAACGGTAGCTCCTGCCCCAGCAAAATCAATTAATGGTTCATATAAACCTACCCCATCTAAAATGGCACCTATCACTACAAGGGTACTTAACGTATGTCCCGGTGTAAGTTTAAACACATCAAACATAATTTGCCCAATGACACAAATCAAACCACC
>NZ_JVPL01000015.1:0-212 GCF_001054655.1 Bacillus sp. 220_BSPC | reverse complement strand
GCGGGCGGTCGGGGAGCCTCCTCGGCTTTCGCCTGCGGGGTCTCCCCTAGTCGCGCTTTTCCCGCAGGAGTCTCGTACCTTCCGTTTCAATCAACTTTGTCCTACCTTTTAGATAGAACACTTTTGCCTAGGGTCATTTTTGTTTTAAAATAAAAGTAATAGAACCTGAGGTGATGAGGATGCTTTCTAAACATGATTCTATTCAGCGAGAT
>NZ_JVPL01000229.1:0-802 GCF_001054655.1 Bacillus sp. 220_BSPC | reverse complement strand
TAAATCCATCGGCTCCTTGAATTTGGTATAAACGAACCCATCCTTGAATCATTTGATAAGAAACTTCAAATATTTTCTGAAGATCCATATAGCTGTGCTTTCCTTCAAGGTAAAGTCGTACAATGAATATTTTCTGTTGGGCAGAAAAATTAGCCATAAAAAACACCCCGTAAATGTTAGTTTGGTGTCTAACATTTACGGGGCAGTTCAACTCGATGAAAATCAAGTTTGTCTACAGTTTTTTTGGCTTGTATAAATTTGGACGTTGATTGGAACGTAGGGCTCTCGCTTTCCGCGGGCGGTCAGGGAGCCTCCTCGGCTTTCGCCTGCGGGGTCTCCCCTAGACGGGCTTTTCCCGCAGGAGTCTCGTAGCTCCCGTTCCAATCAACTATGTTTAAAATTTTTCTTTGCGTACGATTTTCTTTTCAAATTTGCGCTTATTCGCACACGAGCATATCAAGGATGTCTTTAAGATGAAATCAATCAAGGTCGTGAAAACCATGGAAAGAAGCCTTTTTCACCAGATAAATTTGATAGGGAAGAAACCAGAGCAATTAAAGGAAGTACTACGGATCCTGAGAGGGGATACTATGTGAAAGATGAACAAACAAACAGTTTGCCTATTCATTCCACGCGGCCGCAGACCGCAACGGTTATGTATGGGCAACGATTGTAACACCTGGTAATACACATGACAGTCATATTTTGGAGCCACTTGTTGAGCAAGTGATTGAGAAAGGTAACCAGAAGCAGTTGCCGAAGATGCAGCTTATAAAACACCAGCGATTACAAGCTACCTATT
>NZ_JVPL01000228.1:0-10900 GCF_001054655.1 Bacillus sp. 220_BSPC | reverse complement strand
AGAAATTAGGGTTACGCCCATCTATGTCAAGACGAGGAAACTGTTGGGACAACGCACCACAGGAATCATTCTTTGGCCATCTTAAAGACGAGTCCTCTATTAAAGCATGTACAAGTCTAGATGAGTTAAGAAAAGAAATTAAACAATATATGATTTATTACAATCATTATAGATATCAGTGGAATTTAAAAAAGATGACCCCTGTTCAATATAGAGATCATCTTCTTAAAACTGCCTAGGTTTTTTTAATGTCCTTTACAAAGGGTACACTTTATTGAGAAATTGGGCTTTTTTGCTACTCCATAAAAGTGCCATATTATGAAATTACACATTATTTTTAGTGGTATGTTGAAATCATTACTTAAACCTTTATTCAAGATAAGCACCCGTTAGTTCAAGAAAAGTGACCTTTAAGCAAAAAAAACCAGGGTACACTTTGGTGTGCAGTATTTTTATTTTCTTAGCTGAAACAAGTAAGCCTGTTACACGGCAGATTGCTACACTCTATGGATCACTTCTTTGTTTTATCCATTTTATTATTCGGTTTACTTGCGTTCCAAAAAGGAGTTCGAATGTACGCAAAGTAGGATGAAATCTAAAACATGATTAATTTATTTTCTCATCAAATATATTAATCTTTTAAACCCTTCCCATCGAGAATTTTCTGCATGCATTTTTCGATTCTTGACTCTCGGGTTTTGGATTGTTTGGCTTGTGAAAAATAAAGGATGTATGCTCTTTGCCTTCCAGGGGTCAATGCTTCAAAAGCAGTTTTCAAGGCAGGGTTATCATCGAATTTGTTGTGAAGTTCTTCAGGAATTATGAATTCTTCGTTCTTTTTAAATTCCACTTCCAACCCGGCTTTTTCAACTTCAATGGCTTCATGAATATAGGCTTTCAGAATGGATTCCGTTGCAACTATTTCTTGAACATTGGTGAACCGAATCTGGCGCGCTCCCTGTACATTCTCCGTTTGTTGAATTAGAAGCCCGTGGGCATCCTGTAACAAGGCACCTTTGTGAAACAGAATCGCACAATATTCTTTAAATCCATGTATTAAAACGATGTTTTTATTCTCAAACGTGTAACAGGGATGCATCCACTTAAATTCTTCGGTCAGCTCACAGTCAAGAACGATATTTCTTAACGTCTCAAATTCTTCTTTCCACTTTTTAGCTTTACCTAAAAATTCATCAACCTTAGGATTCGTTCTACTTTTTGTCATCACGGAACACTCCTCTTTTCGAGCAGTTTGCTTTTTTCTTATACGTTAGCTAAATACTAAAAAACAAGGCAGAGGTTTGGTCTTATAATACCTCTAACACGTTATTAAGTTCTTCGCCCATTTTCGCCCAACCATATTTCGCACCATTGAACGCTTGATCTTCTTTTTCGAATCCTGTTTGTTCGAGATGTAAGTGGGTTGTTCCATCCTCGTGCTTTAATGTCCATGTGACTGTAGTGTTTATACCGCCACCTACCCAGGTGTAAGATAACTTATAAGGCTCCTCGACTTCAAGAACCTCGGAATCAATAATTAAATTCCACTGTTCATTCCGAAACTGGAATTTATGTCCGACGATAGGTTTAATATCATTAGCCATTACCCATTTCCCAAGAGTATTTGCATCCGTTAAGGCAAGCCATACCTTATCGATCGGGCTCTTAAAATTAAAGTCTTGTGTTACTGTTAAACTCATTTTTATTCCTCCTCTAATATTTGATTTAAAAGTAATATTCTTTCACTCCAGAATCTTCTGTAAAACGATACCCAATCCTCAATTTCTCTCAACGGACCAGCATTCAGCCGATAACGGGTTTCCCTGCCGACTTTTCTGCTGATTACTAGACCTGCCTCTTTAAGGATTGCCAAATGCTTTGAAACCGCAGTACGGCCCATTTCAAAATGTACGGTCAACTCATTTAGTGGCAATTCTTCCACGTCCGCCAACAAACGGAGCAATTTACGTCTTGTTGGGTCAGCGATGGCTACATAAATATCACGTTCTTGATTTTTCTCGTTCAAAATCACCCACCCTTTTAATTGGACACCAATTGGTGTCTTTTATTATATGACACTGATTGGTGTCCTGTCAATTTTATTATTGACACACTTTATTTGTTTTATTCTAATATCATCAAGTATATTATTAAATCCTTTTACAACTAAACTGGCCCCGTTAGTTAAAGTGATTCTTATATGATCAATTGCTATTTTTGAATATTGGATATGCTCGTGTTTCAGCAAAGGAGGAGAATCTTGGAATTATATCTTCATTGATAAGCAAAGTGGAAAAGAGTTTCACTGGTTTCCATATCAGGGATGCGCTTAATCATTCGTGAAAGCGTTTATTATTCCTTGATTCACTAGACGGATTGGGCAGGGATTATGATGATTCATTCGGAGAGTGGAAGTATATTACTTGAGATTGAACTCAGATACTATGGTACTTAAAAATGAGACACTTTTGATTGCGGAAATTCAGAGGTATGGGTGTTACTGGGGATTTTTTTATGACTTCATTTAAGTATATGAAAAAGGAAATAAACTATCAGATATTATAACCCCTCAACTTAGGGATGAGATCATACGAACGCCTCTTAGCGACTAAGACTAAAAGTATCTATCTGGGTTTTTCAAACAAAGTTGATTGGAACGCGTGTACCAGACTCCCGCGGGAAAAGCGTGTCGAAAGGAGAATCCAGGCGCAAGAGCGCTGAGGGCGGAATTGCCTTCGGAAAGCGAGTGCCTTACGTTCCAATCAGTTTAAAAACTCTCAATATGTTATATTATTTTTCTATATGTTATATTTTTTTTCTATTTCAAGGCTTTTTATCATTTGCCGTAACGCTCCAAGATGATAAGCTGAGTGGGCAATGGTCGCATTTACATTTGTCAGCCATTTTCCTAAATCGATTGTTTCGATTTCTGCGAAAAGAGATACATATTCTTTATGTAATTCCTCTCTGATTTCAGCCCATTTCACCTCATCAACAGTAGCAATTGTCCAGCTTTCTTCCCAATCTTTTTCAAAGTCTGTGCCATTGATCAACGATCGGATCACCCATAAATAATACCGGGTGTGGTCTGAGTGTGCCGCAATTGTCGATCCGTTTATGGAACGTGAAGCATCTTCTGCGGTTAAGCCATCAAGTGTACCAAAAACCCCGGTATTCGGTTTTGAATCAGTATAATAGCTCCCTTCATTTCCCGGTCCTTCAAACGTTTCCTTCAAAAGCGTTTTTAGTGAACTTGCCAACGTCTCGCTCATCTCAATTCCCCCCAAATGTTTAGTCGACTTCATTACTCTATAATATACGAAGACAAACCAATAAACATTTATATTTTGTTAAATTAATCCAAAAATATCGCGAGTTTAAAGAGTTACTCGCTTTTTAGCTTGCATAAGATAAGGCTATCAATTACTTTCGAGTACAGTTAACATGTGGTATTGACGACTCTCTTAACGTGATGAAATAAAAAGGCCATTCCACAGGAACGGCCTTAATTATTTTTGAAAATTATAATTCAGTTTTAGTAGCTTTTCAAACGCTCTTCCAGGGACACGATTCTAAACTTTAACTCTTGATTCGAGTCCAAGCCCCCTATTACAATTTGATTATCTTCCGTAATGGTGACATATCTGAAAATTTCTTCTCCATGAATCTTGATTTTAGTCTCCATTGTCGTTTCCATTTTTGCAAAAACTTGATCTGTGTATGTAAGCGGAAGAAGATCATCTAAACCTTCTTCGGGGCTCCCGAGCCACTTAAACATGAAATCTTTCAATGAATATTGCTCAATCATCGATAAATGATTTTTAAAAATTAATTTGTCAATTGTTATCTCTTTCAACTTTAACCACTCCTCAATAGTATCTAAAGTTTATATGGATAATCTCCTAACATCAAGGGCATTCCAATGACAAACCATTACATTTTGATTACTTGCTTACTGAATAATCCCTTTCCTTCCGTAAAATGGAGTTCGGTAACCTTGAAAACCAATTTTAGATTGATTTTTTCGAAAGAATATCCTTGGATTAACATGAGAGGGATTATTTTCTGTGGTTTGCACGTTTTGTTATAGATGATTATCCATGAAATGAGGATGTTCATTTCAGTCAAAACAGCCCCATTTTCAAAAATGGGGCTGTTTTTATTATACGGATGTAAAACAACTATTCTGTTAAATGATAGTCCTTTAAATTATATATTATATGTCTTGTTTTCCTTTAACACCATTGATTGAATAGCTGATTTTAATGTTGGCATTTAATGAGTGATACACTGAACAGTACGTATTTTTGGATAATTGAATTGCACGGACGACTTTATCTTCAGGTAGATCCCCCTCTAATAAATAATGGATATGAAAATCGGTAAAACGTTTAGGATGATTTTCTGACCGTGCCCCTTCTATTTCTATTTGAAAGGCCTTTGTTTCAAATCGCATTTTCTTTAAAATCATTACAATATCAATTCCTGTACAGCCGGCAAGAGAGTGTAAAAGTAATTCTGTGGGTCTTGCTCCACTATTTTTACCTCCTGCTTCTTCGGCGGCATCCATCTTTATTTCATGTCCCGACGGAGTTGTGCCAGAAAAGGCCAGTTCCCCTGTCCATGTAATCATTGTCTTCATATATTCCGATTCCTCCCTTTCTTGTTGTTTTGTTCTAAAAATAGCCCACATTTCAATTAATGTAAATTTATATCATTTAAGTATTAAAAAATATTGCCGTAATGGGGTCAGTATGCAAATATACAGTGCACTTGATTCTGGATTTTTTATACCCTAACTTGTGATGATTTTCCATACCTTATATTCTTCCCACAAGTCCTGCTTAGTTAGTCATACTGTAAAATTTGAACGTTGATTACCTCTTCAGGCTTTAAAACCTAAAAAAATATTCCAGATGATTTCAGAAATCAGCTCATTTCCGCCAACTGTCTGCCAAGCAGCATCAAAGCAAAGCGGCTGTGGGGTCTCGGCCAGCCAGTTTTTCGGCAGGAATGTCGCAAATTTCTTCAATCTATTCAGGGGTTCATCCATATATTTATTTGTAAAAACTAGATGGATAACTAAGTTTACCTATAGAGCTGATTGTATAAACTTTTCGAACCTCCATTTGTCGATAAAATGGTATTAAAATTTTGATAGAAACAGTTTAATCTTGCAAAATGAAAGACCACATTTCTTCATTTACCATTCAGTTTTATAGTTTCCTTCTCCATTCAAAGGAGTTTTATAACTATTATTTTCGCCATCTTTCCAAGTGATATTGCCATTTTCATCTTTCAGAACGAACTTGAATTCATAGAATCGATCTGCAGCTAAACGAAATGTTCCACTCCAGCTGCCTTCTGTGTTTTGAGTGAGTTTATATTCGTAATCTTCAGGATTCCATCGGCCGATTTCCCCTCTGTCCCCAATTAAGTAAACTCCCTGTGTTGCAGGTACATTTTCAACTGTGAATGTAACGGGAATCGACTTGCCTTCCAATTTATCAGCCATCATCCTGAACTCATTAGTTGGATTTCCTTCATCGTCGAATAAATAAGACATCCTAAGCAATGTAAATCCCTCAAAACCATGGTTAAAAACCATTTCTGCTACATTGTCAAAGCCCCATTCATTATTGATCAGAGGGAGTGCATTTTCCCCGTTTAAAGAAATTCCTTTTTCATTAGCTAAAGAGGCAATATGGGTCACCAAAGTCTTAGGAGCGCTATAGGACGGTGCAGTATGTGCGTCTTGATCTCCCATTTCAAGACAGGTGAATGTGAGGGCCATATTCGATTTCTTAAATTGATTCAATAATTGGGAGTAGTTATGGTACCCGGCACTATACTCTGCTGAATGCGGCATTACTGGATCATTCATTTTCCAATGGACCCCTGAGATTTTAGCTCCAATTGGCACGCCAAAGACTTCATCAAAATGTTTATGGGCAAACTTCGAGATTTTTGCAAGATGCTTTTCGAGTGCTCCTTGATACCACTGCATAAAATCGTAACCAAATCTAGTGTCGATTGCGCCGCCCCTGGTGAAAAATTCATCCCCATTTCCTGGCGGCTGAATCTCATTCCAGTTTTTATACGTTTTGCCCCAAGCGGCATTTAATTTTTTTATCGTGGAATATTTTTCTCTCATCGCAAGCCTGAAATCACGTTTTGCTCCTTCTGTATAAACTTGAAGTTGTCCCCTCTCAGGATAATCCCAGCCATCGGCATTCTGGTAGGAGGGATATCTTAATTCCCCTGCCGGTCCTGCACTTAGATATATCTTTGCTATTAAACCCTTCTTATCAGCAAAGTTCTCTGCAAAGGATTTGTACAATTCATTGTACTGACCGGCTGTGCCTTCCCACCAAGGAGCAAGTACCTCCTTATTCCAGAAACCACTTTCACTCTTGAAAGCCATGTTTTCGGCAGTGTCTTTATTCCAGAGCCAACTCGGGATGGGGTAGTTGCAATCATCCCCCACATTACCGCCGCACTGGTGCGTAGACAAAATGGGCACCCATTTTAAACCGGAAGCTTTCACGGTTTCCGCATATTTCTTATAATAGGACCAATCAAACTGATTATCTTTTTTACTCTCGACCAATCCCCACCAGATATCTGTCGTAATTGCATATACTCCATTTTCCTTTAACTGGGTCAGTTCTGCTTTAAATGCCCCCCAATCTGATATTTCACCCAATGGGGCCATCACATAAAGCTTGTAATCTGGTTGTACTTCTGCTATTCCAGGTGTATTTGATAAAGGAACAAAATACAGCATAAAGGTAAAAACGCCAACGGATAATTTATTCATGAAACGCCAACCTTTCCCCTATAACTTTATTTGTTTAAATTTCGGTTCATCACCGAAACCGCTTACAATCTTTTTATTTTTTTGTCATTCCTTTCTAGAATTATATTTGTTATGGAAATATTTATCAATTATTTCATCGGAGGAATTTAGTTTAAAAATCGACAAAGAAAAATGGATAGTCTAAGAGACTATCCAGAGCAGCTGGTTATAAAACTATATAAACATTACCATCTTCTATTTCAACATGGAATGTCTTTACACAACCATTATCAGGTTTTTGGACTTCTCCATTCTTGACACTGATTTTCCAGTCATGCATCGGGCAAAATACGTGATCACCACTCACAATGCCTTCCACCAGAACCCCACCTTTGTGTGGGCAACGATTTTCAATAGCCCGGAATTCACCATTTGCTAAATGAAAAAGAGCAATTTCATGAGAGCCAATGGTTACTGTTTTCCCCAGGTTTTTTGGCATTGCATTTACGGTTGAGACCTTTATCTTTTGAAGTGTTTTTCCCATTTAGGCTGCCCCCATATTCATTTATTTGATATAGCCGGAATTTTCACTTTTTGAAATAAACCGGTTTGGATCGCATTGCTCTCAATGATTTCTTTCCACGGTTCTTGCAATACGGATAAGGCCTCATCCAAGCGTTGATTAAGCTCCAACCTTTTTTGCTTATCACCAATAATCTCTTTAATGGTATCGAACCCAACACGCTCAACCCAAACCGACGTTCTTTCTAAATAATTTGCAGTCTCTCGATAATGTTGGATGTACGCCCCCGTAATTTCAATTACCTCATCACTTGTTTTCACTTTACATAATAATTCAGCAGCTCGTAAATGAGTACCGCCATTGCCACCAATATAAATTTCCCATGCACCGTCAACACCGACAACACCAAGATCTTTGATACCGGATTCAGCACAATTACGAGGACATGCCGACACAGCCATCTTAACCTTATGCGGTGTGCCTACACGTTCGAATTTCTTCTCCATGGCAATGCCCAGACCGATTGAATCTTGGGTGCCAAAACGGCAAAAGTTTTCACCGACACATGTTTTCACAGTTCGAAGTGTCTTTCCATATGCATATCCAGAAGGCATATCCAGGTCGGCCCATACGCTTGGAAGGTCTTCTTTTTCAACGCCGAACAAATCTATTCTTTGACCGCCTGTTACCTTAAGTAACTTAACATTATACTTATCGGCAACATTTGCTATTTTCCGTAATTGATCGGGATTTGTGACGCCGCCATACATTCTTGGCACAACGGAAAATGTACCATCCTTTTGAATATTTGCATGTAACCTTTCATTGACATAGCGGGATTCTTTTTCATCTTCATAGTCAACAGGATGGATCATGCCTAAGTAATAGTTCAGTGCCGGTTTACATTTAGAGCATCCATCACTTGTATTCCAGCCCAGAACATTCATGACTTCACGAGTATGTGTCAGATTTTTTTCGCGTATTTCGGCAACAACCTCATCTCTTGATAAAGTGGTGCACGTACATATGGATTCCTTCTGGTTTGACTTACTGAAATCAGCGCCTAATGTCAGCTCGAGAATATCACCGACTAACGGCTTACAACCACCGCATGATCTCGAAGCACTTGTGCAGCCTTTTACTTCCTCAATGCTTGTTAAACCGTTAGATTCGATAGCCGTCACAATATCACCCTTCGTTACACCATTACAACCACAGATGATTTCTTCATTTGACATCGAAGTGACAAGGCTAACACCTGGTTCACTTGTTCCAACATTTAAATACTCCGAAACGTCGGCATTTTTATTGATCATGCTCAATAGGGTATTGCTTTCCTTTGTATCCCCGAATAATACCGCACCAGAAATTTTCCCATTTCGAATCATTACTTTTTTGTAAGTACCATTCCATTCATTAAATTCCTTGATTGATTTGGCTTGTTCATCCTCGAAAATTTCTCCAGCCGAAAATACATCAACACCAGATATTTTTAACTTAGTAGAAAGCACGGACCCCTCGTAAGCTTTGCTATCCAGTCCGCAAATCCTTTTGGCTAATACTTTGCCCTGTTCATATAGGGGAGCGACCAAACCATACACCATCTCACGGTGTTCCGCACATTCACCAACCGCAAAAATATTCGGGATCCTTGTCTCCATATAATCATTCACGATAATTCCTCGATTGACAGGGATGCCGGAATTTTGGGCCATTAAAACATTTGGCTTAATCCCAACTGCCATGACCACTAAGTCGGCGCTGATTTCCTCGCCATCACTAAAGCGTAATCCTTTGACATCAAATTCACCTAAAACCTCCTGAGTCTGTTTCCCGAGATAAAAATTCATTCCCTGTCTTTCAAGTTCCCTTTGCAGCATTTTTCCTGCTGCTGGATCTAACTGCCTATCCATCAAATATTCCGAAAGGTGAATTACATCTACCTGCATACCTAGATTCAAAAGCCCCCTTGCTGCTTCAAGACCCAGCAATCCTCCACCAATCACTGCAGCCTTTTTATTATTTTTTGAATATTCAATCATATTTTCGCAATCTTCAATATTTCGAAAGGCGGTCACTCCTTTTTTATCCGCTCCCTTTATCGGAAGTATGAAAGGGATCGATCCGGTAGCTAAAATTAATTGATCATATTCGACTTCGCGATTAGTGTCTGAGTAAATGATTTGCTTTGTGGTGTCGATGTTCGTGACTGTTTCACCTGAAAAAAGTGTAATATTGTTCTCTTTGTACCAGTTCCAATCATTTATTGTAATATCATCTATCGTCGTAGCCCCCTGCAATACATTCGATAGTTGGATTCGATCATAATTCGGATGCGGCTCACTTCCGAAGACAGTCACCTCAAACCTTTCCGGTTGAATTTTCAAAATTTCTTCTATACATCTTACTCCAGCCATACCATTCCCAATGAGTACCAATTTCTGCTTAGACATGTTTTGTCCTCCAATAAGATTTTTTTGAAAGGATGATATGATTGATTATAGGTGACGTCACTTTTTATCGCCACAATCATGTAATGAAATCTTACATAGTTTTTAAAAACTAATAATTTATGTTAGTTTTTATTACAAATATTCAGAAAATTAGGATATAATATCCTTATTGATTCAGCATAAATCAAAAATGAGGTGATTTTCATCGTCCAGCAAAAAGAATCTTATATAGATAGAAAGGTTATTTCCATAGGAGTCGTCAGAGAATTAACCGGACTATCCGATAGGCAAATCCGGTATTATGAAGAAAGAAAACTCGTTTTCCCCGAAAGGTCTAAGGGTGGTAACCGTAAATACTCTTTTTCCGACGTCAAGGCATTAGTGGAAATCGCCGATAAAATAGAGGATGGAGTGCAAACCCATGAAATTAGACAGGAAAAATTAAAAGAGAACAGAAAAATTGAACAGGAAAAAATGCGAAAAAAAATGCTGCAGGGCCAATTAAATGCACACTTTGGCCTGCGTAATTGATTTTCAGAAACCTGAATTATTAGCTGTTCAATGTCCATATTTCACTCTTCGACAACATTTTCACCTTGCAATATTAAAATAGCTGTTAACATTGTTACACTGGACATGATGACTTTCATGTCCAGTCAGTTTGCAGACAAAAGGGGTTCGGAATTAAAAAATTCCGAACCCCTTTTAAAATTCCCTTAGATAAGAGATTTGGTCTCAGCGAGCCACTATGTTAAGCCATTTTTGTTTCAACTTCATAATTGTTTTACGCATTGATCGAATTCCGAAGGTGTATTAAATGAAGTCAGTTTAACTACTATAACCGGGTCAATACTTGAGCATCCTACCTCTGAATACATATCTTTCACCAAATCATAAATGAAAGAAAAGTCAATGGCAGCCTCCATTTTACGAACCAAATGGTTCGCTGGCACCAGTTGATCTCATTAAATAGAATCATGTTAGGAAAGCATCCTGATCACTTCAATTTTTATTAATGCTATTTTAAAACAATGAAGACTTTAGGTAAAAGGGTACTATCTAAAAGTTAAAACAGGTTGATTGGAACGGAAGGTACGAGACTCCTGCGGGAAAAGCGAGTCCAGG
>NZ_JVPL01000227.1:0-1903 GCF_001054655.1 Bacillus sp. 220_BSPC | reverse complement strand
GATTCAAGGATGGGTTCGTTTATACCAAATTCAAGGAGCCGATGGATTTAAGAAATCCTATACAAGTTATTCTGCGGAGTTTAAAATGGATGTACTTAATTATATGAATGAAACGGGTATATCTTCTTACGACGCAGCCGCAAGGTTTAATATTTCATCTCCAGCGCTAATTCGGACGTGGAGAATAAATGTTAATGCCTATGGATTAGATGCCCTGATTTCTAAGAAAAAGGGGAGACCATCCATGAAAAAAGATATCAATCCATCCAAACAAATTGAAGGTTCGATTAAAGAGCTTGAAGAACGAATTAAACAACTGGAAATGGAGAATGCGTATTTAAAAAAGTTAAATACTTTAGTTCAAATGCAGGAAAAATTACAACCAAAATCAAAGCGCAAGTAATTTATGAACTAAAGTCCATTTATGAGGTCGTGGCCTTAATTAAAGTCGCTGATATTCCACGTAGCACGTACTATTATTGGGAAAAACGCTTGAATCGAGAAGATAAGTATTCGAAGGTAAAAGCCACTATTCAGTCTATCTATCATGAACATAAAGGACGTTACGGTTATCGTCGTATCACAAAAGAGTTAAAAAAATATGGGTTTTCTCACAATCCAAAGACCATCAACCGCCTCATGAATGAAATGGGCGTAAAATGTTTAGTCCGTATGAAAAAGTATCGTTCGTATAAGGGGCGTGTTGGTCGAATTGCCCCCCATATTTTACAACGTGATTTTCAAGCCGAGAAAATGAATCAAAAATGGGTAACAGACGTAACGGAATTTCATTTATTTGGGGAGAAACGTTACTTATCCCCTATCCTTGATTTATGTAATGGTGAAATTATTGCCTACAAAGTGATGAAACGGCCTGTTTATAAACTTGTTGGAGATATGTTAGATGAGGCGATTAAACACCTAAAACCAGAAGATACGGTCATCCTCCATTCGGATCAAGGGTGGCATTATTAAATGAAGAAGTATCAAAAAACCTTAAAAGATTCCCGTATTATACAAAGCATGTCCCGTAAGGGAAATTGTTTAGATAACGCAGTCATGGAAAACTTTTTTGGCTTGTTAAAGTCTGAATTGCTTTATCTCCAAGAGTTTGAAAGTATGGAGCACTTTGAAAAGGAATTAGATGATTATATTCATTACTATAACCACAAACGAATGAAGGTAAAATTAAAAGACCTGAGTCCGATACAATACCGAACTCAGGTCTTAGAAGCTGCTTAAATTATATGTCTAACTTTATTGGGTCAGATCATTTATTCCATACAGTTTTTTTATCGGGGAAGTTTAATATCCTTTTCGAATTATTCCCGCATAACGTAGTAGTGCTAATTGGACGGCAAAGCCTAATCGATTGTAGTCCCGCGAAGACAATGAATCGTCGATAAAAGGTATTTGGCCCTTCTGTCGAAGTAATAAATCCAGATTTCCACTCATCATACACCGGAGGTAGTGGTAACGGAGCAAATCCAAAAGAGGTTCTCGTAGCTTCTGTAACAACTTGTTATGCAGCAACACTGACATTTGTGCTTGAAAGCAGAAAACTTCCTGTGGCGGAACTTACAGTGAACTCTGAGGCAAGTATATCTGATAATGAGTTTAAAATTATCCATTATCCTCACATCGTTTTATCTGCTGGCGCGACAGAAGAACAAATTCAATCTGCACAAAGAGCGACAGAAGCCGCAGATAAAGGGTGCGATGTCGGAAATATATTGAAAAAAGCAGATGTTAAAAATGAAGTTCAAGGTAAAGTTTCTGTGAAATGATATGATTCACCCAAAGATGTAGAAATAATCACTTTTTTGTTCAAATTTATCGATCTTCCACAATGGAGGCATTATCTACAGTATGGAAAAAAGCCCAATTTCTCAATTTAATGCTG
>NZ_JVPL01000226.1:0-3698 GCF_001054655.1 Bacillus sp. 220_BSPC | reverse complement strand
GACTTTTAATAAGTCAAGACTTGTGGTCTTTTTATTTGCAATGATCCAGTTCATAAAGGAAATAAAGGAGTACATTCTGGAAAAAGGTAAATAATATTCCTGTGTTGTAAAGGATTTTAGCTGAACTGTTTTATAGTTAGGAATCAAGAATAATACATATTTTCAGGTGAGATGATGAAAAAATGCCAATAACAATAAAGGAATTTGGTGTGGGATAAGCAGAATTTGAAAAACACCTGAACCAGATGGCAGCAGGAGCTTTTGAGGATCCTTGTACTCCGTCCAATCCACGAGGAGTATCGGTGGAGGATATGAAAAAAATCTATATTGCGGCTTACAACGGAGATAAAATCAACTTCTAATGAAGATAATCAGAACATGGTACGAAAATGAATATTTTTACTTCTGTTCTATGATTTTAAGGAGGTTAATGAACATGAGCAAAAAAATCGCTACGCTTATAACAAACCTATTTGAAGATGTGGAGTACACTGAACCAGTACAAGCCTTTAAAGAAGCTGGTCATGAAGTTATCACGATTGACAAACAATCAGGTAACCAAGTAACTGGTAAAAAAGGCACAACCGTAAAAATTGATAAATCCATTGATGAAGTTCATCCTGCAGACTTTGATGCGTTGCTTATCCCTGGTGGGTTCTCTCCCGATTTATTGCGTGAAGACGATCGTTTTGGTGAATTTGCAAAAGTATTTATCCAAGATGGAAAACCTGTTTTTGCCATTTGTCATGGACCACAAGTGTTAATCGATACAGACCTTTTAAAAGGTGTCGACATCACTGGCTATAAATCCATTCGCAACGATTTGAAAAATGCTGGTGCAAATTATAAAGACGAAGAAGTTGTCATCAGCAAAAATATTGTAACAAGTCGAGAACCAAAAGATATTCCAGCATTCAATCGTGAATCACTAAAACTTTTAGCTAAATAACAATGGTGATGTAAAAACGTAAATATATCTAACTTGCGGATTCTTTAATCAGAATCCGCAAGTTGGTTAAACAAACGTATGAATAAAGGAGGAATTGCGTTGTCATTAAAAGGAAAACGAGTGGTTGTTTTAGGAGGTACATCTGGTATTGGTTTAGCCGCTGCTAAGGAGTTTATCGATGAATCCGCTCAAGTTATTATTGCTAGCCGTTCTGCTTCAAAATTATCTGACGCAAAAGTGAAGCTTGGTGGTAACGTAGAGGGCTATGAAATCGACTTTCGCAGCGAGGAAAAGGTTGCTGACTTTTTCAAGAAGGTTGGAAAATTTGATCACCTAGTGGTTACTGCAGGTGAAGGCGCAATGGGTCACTTTAGCGAACTGCCTGTTGCAACCGTAAGAGAGGCTTTTGATAGTAAGTTCTGGGGGCAGTATATTTCGGTTCGTGCTGCTCTTCCATACTTGAATAATGAAAGTTCTATTACATTAACTTCGGGTGTATATGGTGTGCGTCCTCCTCAAGGTGCTACGACTCTAGCTTCCATTAATTCAGCAATCGATGGATTAGTACGAGGACTTTCAGTAGACCTGGCACCTATCAGAGTAAACGTGGTATCACCTGGTATTGTTGACACTCCTCTTTATGGCGGAATGTCAGAAGATCAAAGACAAGTTATGTACCATGGGATTGCTAAGCAATTACCTGTCGGACGTGTTGCTCAATCTAAAGATATAGCTGAAACCTATATTTACCTAGCGAAAAATGGGTTTACAACTGGCACATCCGTTCTTATCGATGGAGGAGCTCATCTGATCTAATCCATTGATATCAAAGTCATTGATAAATTGGTTTAGAATAGAAGTGGTGGGGATGACTCGAAGTGTCAGACACTTATAGGCCATCCTCACTTTCTTTGTTTTTTTGCACAGACGGAAGCAGAAATGGCCATATCATGCAATAAAGAATGGATTTGTTGGTTACGGAAATTCTAAATATATGCGTACTTTATACGTAGAGACGTTAACAGTCTACTTCTATGATACCCAAATACATAAAAGAAAGGGTCGAGCCTAATGGATGAAAAGAAAAGAGCGGAAATTAAAAAAGCATTAGCCAAACACGTGGTAACCCTACCTGACGGCACTTCTTTACCTAGTTTAGGACAAGGAACATGGTACATGGGGGAAAATCCCCAAGTGAGAGACAAAGAAATAAAAGCCTTGCAGCTCGGCTTAGAATTGGGTATGAAACTTATTGACACCGCTGAAATGTACGGAAATGGAGACTCTGAACGCTTAGTTGGCAAAGCCATTAAAGGGCGCAGAAATGAAGTCTTTTTAGTCTCAAAAGTGTATCCCCATCATGCAGGTTTAGATAAGATTTCAAAAGCATGTGAAAACAGCTTAAAACGACTAGGAACAGACCACTTGGACTTATATCTTCTCCACTGGAGAGGACGTGTTCCTTTAGAGGATACAATTGAAGGAATGGAAAAACTACGTGAAGAAGGGAAAATTTTAAGATGGGGCGTCTCTAATTTTGACACGGTTGATATGGAAGAGCTATGGAACACTAAGCATGGAAAAAATTGTGTGACGAACCAAGTGCTATACCATTTAGGTTCAAGAGGAATCGACTTCGATCTCTTACCATGGCAGCGTGAACATAACATGCCAATCATGGCCTATAGTCCCCTTGCTCAAGGAGGCTCTTTAAGAAGACAGCTTTTAAACGATCCAGCTATTCATGATATTGCTGACAAATACAATGTCCAACCATTACAAATCGCCCTTGCTTGGACCATCCGTTCGAATAACGTCATCTCTATTCCAAAAGCGGTTCAAGATGAACATGTTTTAGCAAATGCTGAAGCAGCATCAATTGAGTTTACTGAAGAAGATCTAAGTAGAATAGATCAAGTATTTCCTAAACCTACTAGGAAAATGCCATTGGATATTATTTGAAAATTCACTTTAAAGAGGGAATATTGTGGGAGTTGCTGACAATCTAATAGGAATTTCAAAAAAACTGTGTAGAATTTTGATCTGACCCACTTTTTGTACCGACTGGTAGGTACTGATTAAAACGTAAAAAATGTTCTTCTTGTCTTTTAACGTAGTGTTTGCGATACCCATCGAGTAAAAACATACGTGAATAGGCAAGATATATATGCAATTAATATAGTGAAGGAGTGTTAATTATGGCTGATATGAAAATAAATGTGAATGCATTTTGGGATGGTGGGGTAACAGGGAATGGAACCCTTAAAGCGGAGTATCTTGATACAAAAATCGCTATTCCGACATCATTAGGAGGTAGTGGTAACGGAGCAAATCCAAAAGAGGTTCTCGTAGCTTCTGTAACAACTTGTTATGCAGCAACACTGACATTTGTGCTTGAAAGCAGAAAACTTCCTGTGGCGGAACTTACAGTGAACTCTGAGGCAAGTATATCTGATAATGAGTTTAAAATTATCCATTATCCTCACATCGTTTTATCTGCTGGCGCGACAGAAGAACAAATTCAATCTGCACAAAGAGCGACAGAAGCCGCAGATAAAGGGTGCGATGTCGGAAATATATTGAAAAAAGCAGATGTTAAAAATGAAGTTCAAGGTAAAGTTTCTGTGAAATGATATGATTCACCCAAAGATGTAGAAATAATCACTTTTTTGTTCAAATTTATCGATCTTCCACAATGGAGGCATTATCTACAGTATGGAAAAAAGCCCAATTTCTCAATTTAATGCTG
>NZ_JVPL01000225.1:0-373 GCF_001054655.1 Bacillus sp. 220_BSPC | reverse complement strand
TGAGTTTGGGCAGTTTACTCGTGAGTTTGGGCAGTTTACTCGTGAGTTTGAGCAATTTACTCGTGAGTTGGGCGGTTTACTCGTGAATTCGTACATTACTCGAGAGATTGAGCGTTAAACTCCTGTTTGAGCGATATAAACTCAAGTTTGGTCGATAAAATCAAAAAATTGATCGATATCCACGTGAATTCGTGCGATAACCCCGTGAATTCGCACATTACTCGAGAGGTTGAGCGTTAAACTCCTGTTTGAGCGATATAAACTCAAGTTTGATCGATAAAATCGAGAATTTTGTGCGATGTCCCCGAGAGTTCGTGCGATATCCCCGTGAATTCGCACATTTCTCGTGTATTTCAGCAGTTTACTCGTGAAT
>NZ_JVPL01000224.1:0-4058 GCF_001054655.1 Bacillus sp. 220_BSPC | reverse complement strand
ACTGCCCCGTAAATGTTAGACACCAAACTAACATTTACGGGGTGTTTTTTCTTTCAAAAAAAGTTCCATTCCATTTCATAAATCACTAAAAACCATTATGGAAAACCTAGTCTTACTATCATGGTCCGGAATAGTCCATTCCCCCCCCTTTTTTTGTAGACAAACTAAAAACGTTGATAGTTACATCAACGTTTTTTTAATAATTTTTTAACACAGCGTTTAAAAAAGGCTGTGAAGCTTTTCTTTTTGATGACTTGCTGGGCATGAATTTGTTTCTGTATATAAATTTCTTCTTTGTTTATGGCGTTACTTTCCGCTAACACCAGACCCAAATCGGAGTTATGATCTTTGTTTAGGACGATTTTGTAAGGAATATCATGACTCATTGCCAATTTAATATATTTTCCTAGATATTGATAGTCCATCTGCCCATTTAAAAACAACTTTGAATGGGGATACTGCTTCATCATTTGCTCTATCTCCGGGTATACATTCGTTTCAAAGACTTGGCTTCTTTTTAGGACGATGACTACGCGTTCCCGTAATGTGCCTAGAAACTCCCTTCGTTCACCAGCCTTGATTTCTTTTGGACCATGGATGCCTTGTTCTAGATAGTCCTCCACCTTTAGGCGTGACAAATCTTACCCACCTCCGCTTTCACTTCAATAATGTATGTAATATGGCCAAAAATAGTGCCCATCATTCTTTTGATATGCATAAAAGTGAAATTGGATCTAAGTTTGACTTTCCCCATAGTTAATTAGTCTACCCTTATTTTAAAAAATCGTCACTTTAGCCTCACTTCATGCATAGGATAGTATATGTGTAAATGTAGGTTGCTTAAATGAGGGACGGGGAAAAACATGAAAAAATTAATTGTATTTATTTTGATTTTCGCCTTTAGTTTTTTGGGGTTCAGTAATACTTCAGGTGCGGCAGCAAGACAACTGATCATCATCAATAAAGCCAATAATCAGCTTGCCTATTACGAAAATGATAAATTGGTGAGGGTATTCATCGTGGCGACAGGTAAGAAAGCCTCCTACACTCCTGAAGGAAAGTTTAAAGTAGTGACAAAGATTGTGAATCGACCCTATTATAAAGGCAACATCAGAGGCGGAGACCCAAAAAACCCTCTAGGTAAAAGATGGCTGGGGATCAATGCAAGGAATACACCAGGAAATACGTACGCAATACACGGCAATAATGATTCTACAACCATCGGGAAATATATAAGTGCCGGTTGTATTCGTATGTATAACAATGATGTACAATGGCTTTACGATAGGGTGAGAATGAACACTGTAGTATTGATTGCCAGTTCGAATAAATCATTTGCCAACATAGCTGCCACGAATGGATTTAAAGTGAGCGGATCTGGGAGCCTTCCGGTAAATACAAACGCTACCCTGAAGAAAGGAAGCAGTGGCCCCCAAGTTATCGAACTGCAAAAAAGATTAACTAAACTTGGATACAGCACTAAAGGAGTAGATGGGTCATTTGGAAAAAACACCGAAACAGCCGTAAAGAAATTCCAAAAGTCCAAAAAACTTACTTCTGATGGAATCGTCGGACCAAAAACAAAAAAAGCACTAGGACTTAAATAATTTTCTCACTGATATCCACTGATTAGAGGATATCTTTTTTATATTTTAACTGTACACCCTATACATTATTCCCCATATCGTCTTTAATTTTCCACCAACAGATATTGACTTTATGTTATAATTTATACATCAACAGCTAATCATAATCGCACTGTCATTACATACAAGGAGGTAATACAAATGTACGATGAAATTCTAGTGAATTCCATTAAAGCAATTTTTGTTATCGGCACCATTTCGATGTTTGTGATTTTAGGATTCGTAAAAGGACGCAGGTTTTAACTTTATCCAATCGTTAAAATATCTCCACCTGCCTGGTTTCTTGTATTATTTTCGTACATGTAATCAGGCTTTAAAAAAAGCATATCCTCTATGGGCATGCTTTTCTTTACCAATTCCAATTATCCGTATTATCTAAAAGTTCATCGATGTCAAATGTATCAAGATGGAATGGAACTGACTCTTCTGCTATCGCTTCAGTGGCTAACAATAATTGGTCGATATCAATAATGGCCAAAACAGTCCTCTCCCTTTTTTAATGGTCTTTACCCTCATTTTTAATACTTTAAACAATTCGTTCAAAAGAAATTTTATTAGAGGGTATCCTTAAAATTTTACATTTGACATTTATTTAAGATGCAGTGAATCTTGTTCAGATCCTTCCGGAGAGAGCGTATGTATCAATTTAACCAGCTTATAAAAGGTCCCGCTGCAGATTGTTACCTCGGGCAGATTATGAAATATTGATTTTTTATTAATATGATAATTGTCTTTCTCAGGCGAATATACAATTATTTTCTTATTTAAAGATAAAGCATAGCCAAGCTCATATAGATTACCTTTTCCTGCGGTTAGGAAGATTAGCATGAAATCGGCTTCCTCTATCCCCTTTTTTTCATATTCTCCAATGTCGTCCGTTATTTGGTTTTTCTCATCATTCGTAATTAAATTCATGTCATTCACACAAGTAAATCCTTTTGAAGTCAATTTCTTGATCAATGATTTTACTTGCTTCAAATTTTTTTCGTCTGATGCTATATAATATTTCACACACACACCTCCAAAATATATAACTATTGATACTTTTTACCCATGTTACCTATACTATACATATTCGTTATAAAGAACGCAATATCCTTTCCCCAAAAATAATTAAATGGGGATTTTTTTAGTGAAACTAAAAACCATCATTCCTTTTACAGGTAATGATGGTTTTTTTATATTTTATGAAGTGGCACTATTATCACTATCGACTTCAGCTTACTAAAAAAATAATATGTATGTACTGGTCTGACATTCCGGGTTACAAATTCAAGTAATCCAAAATAAAAACCTTGTCCTTTAACCGGCAAGGTTTTTTTATTTTTCATATGTGATATTTTCTATTTCAATTCTGAAGGGTGCAGCCTCACATATATTAATTCCCCGATCCAGATTCACCTTTTCCATTTCGCTTGCATCCGGGATTGTTTTTTTATCGTGTATAAAATGTTCGACCATGGATTCCAACAGTTCTTGAGCACAAGCTAAGGCATCTACCCGATTCCTACCGCTAACGGAAGAAATAATTCCTTCTCGCCTAAAATCCGGGAAACAAACTTGAACGGAAAAAGAGTCGATAATCAACGGGTGCTTTTCATAATAGAATACGGCTGGGTACTCAAAGATTTGAATGGTCAAAATATCATCCCTTCATACGATATTTAGATATTTATAATAATTATAACATGAATTTCCATTTTATATAGGTTTAAATTACTTTTCTTTGTTTGTCAAGTTAATACTTACATTCAATAGGTTGATATGTCCGTATTGACTACGAAATAAAAAAACACCATGAAAATCAAAATCATGAGAACATTCAAGATTATTCCTATAATGCTGCACACTTTTCCAGCTGTCACTAAACCATTTCCAGATTCACCAGTAAGGTTCATTTCTTGTTTACTCTTCGATGCAAATATTAACCCTAAAATACCTAATATGATGCCGATGATTGGAATAAACAGGGATAATACCCCCATGATCAATGATACAATCGCTTTGCTATTGCTTCTTTTAATTTCCGACATATATTCCACCTTCTTTCTTCCTTTATATATACGGTTATTAAAAGCAAAAGATTCATTTTTTGTGTACTCATTCATTATTGATATTCCAGTTGATTCCAGAGGTCGGCTCCCTTTCCGACGGCTATCTGCCAAGCCGCATCAAAGTAAACGTCTCCGGGGTCTCGGCTAGCCATTCGGCTGGAGTGTCGTATATCTCTTCACCCATTAAGGATTACAGTATAAAACCATGAAGGATAACTTAGTTTCAACTTGTTTGGGATGAGTCCAGCCTACGGTTTTTTCTTAAAATAACATTCCAGTTGATTCCAGAAATCCGCTCCCTTTCCGCCGACTGTCTGCCAAGCCTCCTCGGCACAAGCGCCTGTGGGGTCTCGGCTAG
>NZ_JVPL01000223.1:0-57490 GCF_001054655.1 Bacillus sp. 220_BSPC | reverse complement strand
TGGAGCAAATACTCGTGAGTTTCAGCAATTTACTCGTGAATTTGGAGCAATACTGGTGAGTTTCAGCAATATACTCGTGAATTTGGAGCAAATACTCGTGAGTTTGGAGCAAATACTCGTGAGTTTCAGCAATTTACTCGTGAATTTGGAGAAATACTCGTGAGTTTCAGAATTTACTCGGAAGTTGGTGCAATGCTGGTGAGTTTCAGCATTTACTCGTAGTTTGGAGCAAATACTCGTAATTTTCAGTCAAGTGCTCGTGCATTACTTTATTCGTTCCGCCGTTTTATAGTATTGGCCTTTTTCGGCGTATTCGCGTACGATGCGTTCCATATCCTGTCGATCTTCTTCGTTGATCTCGCGGATGACTTTAGCTGGACGTCCGAATGCCAACATGTTCGGTGGAATGACTTTGCCTTGGGGAACGAGACTGCCGGCACCGATGAAAGCCCCTTCGCCGATTTCGGCTTCATCAAGTACGATCGATCCCATGCCGATTAAAGCTCCTTTGCGGATTTTACAGCTATGTAATATGACCTGATGGCCAATGGTTACTTCATCCTCGATGATCAATGGATTATTTGGGCTTTGGTGCAGGATGCTGTTATCCTGTATACTGACTTTTTTTCCGATGAGGGTTGGGGATACATCACCGCGAATGACGGAATTGAACCAGATTGATGTTTCGTCGCCAATTTTGACATCACCTGTGACGACAGCATTTTCAGCAATATAAGCGCTTTCAGCAATTTCAGGTTCTTTGCCTTTATACGGATAAATAATCATTTTCAATCATTTCCTTTCCGAAGTGAATGTTTTTATGTATTATTTTAATATACCGTATGCAAATACACTTGGCTATTTATAATAGCAATGTACAACTTGTTAGATTTCTTTTTTGTCGAAAATCACGAATATGGTTATAATTTATATATATTATTTCAACTATCATGGATCGTACACAACAAGTGAAAAGTGAAAGGGGGATTTCGAATGTGGAAATGGGAGACAGAAGGAGACGCAAAGGGCGTCATTGTCATCATTCATGGGGCAATGGAACATCATGGACGTTATAAGTGGGTAACACAAATGTGGCTTTCAGCTGGATACCATGTCGTCATGGGCGACCTTCCTGGGCAGGGTATGACTACTCGCGCCTACCGGGGACATATCGATTCCTTTGATGAGTATTTGGACGAAGTGAAAAGCTGGATAGAAGAGGCTTATGAATATTCGTTGCCGGTCTTTTTACTTGGACACAGCATGGGCGGTTTGATTTCGATACGCCTTCTTCAGGAAGAGGAATGGGACATTGCAGGAGTGATTCTTTCTTCTCCTTGCTTGGGCCTCGTGACGAAGCCGCGGAAGTTCCTTACAATGCTCTCGCATGGTTTGAACATCGTTATGCCTCAGTTCAGGGTGGATTCCGGATTGACACCTGAAATGGCGACGAGAAGTGCGGAAATTCGTGAATCCGATAGAAACGATACATTATATATCACAAAGGTTTCGGTTCGCTGGTATCGCGAGCTTGCACAGGCTATGAAGGATGCTTTTGAAGAGATTCCTGAATTTCAGGATGTGCCGCTTTTGGTGATGCAGGGCGGAGATGACCGAATCGTGAACAAGAAGGCGGTTCGTGAGTGGTTCAATTATAATTTGGCCAGTGAAAAGCAATATAAGGAATGGCCGAAGCTTTATCATGAAATCTTCAATGAACCAGAGCGTGATGATGTATTTCAATATGCGCTGAGTTTTGTTGAAAACCGTTTAAAGATATTAGGGTATGTCGTTTGATCCGTACATACTTCAGGATAAATGAAAAACTGCCGAAGTTTGACTTCGGCAGCTTTTTTGGATCAGCCTGCGTTTTTAAGCAATTCGTTCGACTTGATGACCGGTGCCCAGAAAGTAACCGGATACATAAATTGGTTCAAATGAGTAAGTTCCTTTTTGTTGGATAATGCAGTGGATAGGAGATAAATGGATTTGAAGGTCAAGTCATTGGCGAATAGGTCCAAAAGCGTCGCTTTCATATTCATGATCGCTTCATGGTTTTGGGTGGAAATCATTAAATCGAGCTGTGGCAGGAACTTATCAAAATGATGGTCAAATTGTTTGAGGTCCTCCATGGTTTTTTGTTCTTCTGTCAACGAGTTGAGCGAGTTGACAAAATCCCCGTATTGCTCACTTGAATCCCTTTTGATTTTTTCAGTCAATATATCCGTCAGTAATGAAGTAGGCAAATGTTCCATTTTCTGCACCCTCTTATCTATTTTCTATCATTATAATCATTATAGACGAAAAATTCAAAAAGTTATGATTGGTAATTCTGCTGCCTGCGAGCTGGGATGGAAAAAACACCGTTCGTATAGAACGGTGTCGGATTTATCATCTCTTTTCAATCGCGACAATGAATGGCGGATTGTTTGCTTGGTTGATGAACCCGTATCTCAGGATATGGGCTTTCTGTTGAGGGAAGTTCTCTACATAATCCATCAATGCATCCCGTTCTGCCGATCCCCCTGGATGACCATGGTATATGACGAGGATGATGATGCCTTCAGGCGCCAGCAGTTCGAACAGCTGTTCAATGGCTGATATCGTCGTCTCGGCTTGGGTGATGATTGATTTGTCTCCGCCAGGTAGGTAGCCCAGGTTGAAGATGGCACCTGTGACCTTTCCGGAATGTTCTTTCCTGATATATTTGCTTAAATGTTCATGCCCAGCGTGAATGAGGGTACAGCGCTCTTGTAAATTCTCGGCGTTCAGTTTTGCCGCTGTGGCTTCGATCGCTTCTTTCTGAATATCAAAACTATAGACATGTCCGTCTGCACCTGTAAGTCCTGCAAGAAAGACGGTATCAAAGCCATTGCCCATCGTGCCATCTATGGTTATATCCCCGGGGCGGACCGCTTTTTCCAGCAGAATCCTGGCAAAAGGCAAAATTCGATCTAGCTTCATGATTGTACCTCCATGTGATGATTTTTCCCCTGCCAGCTGTTGCGGCGTTTCAGTTCGGCGTCAATGGCATTCAGGACATCCCATTTATTTACGCTCCACATTGGACCGATCATCAAATCGATCGGACCGTCCCCCGTAATGCGATGAACGATCATTTCTGGAGGGATTATTTCCAGCTGGTCACATACAAGGCTGACATAATCGTCACGGTCAAGAAACTCGAGCAGGCCCTTTTCATATTGTTTGACCATCGGTGTCCCTTTTAATAGATGAAGTAAATGGATCTTTATCCCCTGCACATCTAGTTTGGCGACTTCACGGGCTGTTTCCATCATCATGCCGTAATCTTCCTGAGGAAGGCCATTGATGATATGGGAGCAGACGCGGATGCCATGTTTGCGCAGTTTATCGACACCTTCTTTGTAGCAATCGAAGTCATGGGCGCGGTTGATCATCGTTGCGGTCTTTTCATGGACCGTCTGGAGACCCAGCTCGACCCAAAGGTAAGTGCGTTCGTTCAATTCCGCTAAATACTCGACTACATCATCTGGAAGGCAATCCGGGCGTGTCGCGATGGAGAGTCCGACGACACCTTCCTGGGTCAATACACTTTCATATTTCTCGCGAAGCTCTGCCACGGGTGCATGTGTATTCGTGAATGCTTGGAAATAGGCCATATATTTTCCATCTTTCCATTTATGGTGCATCCGTTCGCTGATTTTCTTAAACTGGACGTCCAAGGGTTCAACCCTGCTGCCAGCGAAGTCACCAGAGCCTGAGGCACTGCAGAAGGTACAGCCGCCATGTGCGACGGTGCCATCACGGTTCGGACAGTCAAAACCGCCATCCAGGGCAACTTTAAAGACCTTGTGTCCAAAATGTTCTCTCAGGTGGTAATTCCATGTATGATATCGTTTGTTGTCCGTTGCATATATAAACGGGTTTGCTTGATTCAAATCAGCAACCTCCTAAATAAAATAAGCGCAACATATATTATACAACATTCTCGCAGCTAGGTCTTTTTTTGAAAAATAAGCGTATACTGTATACTTGAAGGCTAAATATTTTGCTGCTATTTCCAGTTTATCTTTGAATGACTATATCCAATCGGGAGCTGATGGACATGACCGGTCAAGTTGAAGAAGCGATCAAACAAATGAAAAAGAAATTAGCCGAAAATAATCAGGTGATCGAAGTAAATGAAGATGGGTTCACATACAAAGCCACTTGCACCTTCAATTCACCTGCTTCGGATGAACAAATTCATTCCTTTGAAAAGAAAACCGGACTGCTTCTGCCTGAGGATTATAAGGAGTTTTTAAAAATAACCAATGGATGCCGTCTGTTCGATAATGTGGAATCAGGCGGGGAAAACGATTTATACAGCTTGGATGATATTATTAATTACACATATGAAAATTCCTACGAGGGATGCTATAAAGTGGCCTGCATTTATCAAGATAATATTGTGATCGATGGGGAAGCCGTCGCCAATGGCGATAAGGAGTATTTAATGGTAAAAGGCCATATCGATGATTTTGAAGAAGGCGAGAAGCTCCATATGGGCTTTGCTGAATGGATCGAGCAGTTCATTTCCCATCAAGGTGAGAAGTTTTGGGATAAAGGTTGATTGCTCAAAAAAAAATGATAATCCTCCCGTTATTTGCTCAAACTAGAAAAGATGATTCCGAATCATCCAAATGAGACGCGAAGGAGAGGGTTTGAAATGGCAACCAGACAATCCGTCGATCATTTTTTAGAGCAATGTGAAGGGGCTCTCCATTTTGCAGAGTTTGAATTTAACGAGGCCTCACGGCAGGAGCATTATGATGATGAACAATTTCAAAATTCGCAAAGGTATATCGAAGAGGCTTTGACGGATATGGAACGATTGTATGCCAGTTCGAATGACCAGCAACGGGAAATGCTTTCGCGGATGAAGCAGCAGTTGAACGAATTGAGGAATGAAATGATTTTACTGCGACATTAAATGGAAGCAGGGGAGCTATGAATGAATAGCTCCCTTTTTTGCACGAATTTTCCTGAATTCGCATATATAATGAAAAACCTGTCGATAATGTTTATGTACGGCTATTGCAATTATCGGTGAAATTGACTAGAATGAAATAAAATCAATATTCTCATAAAGACTATGATGAGGAATAGTAGCGGTTTAAACCAGTAAAGAGAGTTGACGGATGGTGCAAGTCAACCTGGGACGGTCGCGAACTCGCCTTGGAGTCCCGGGTGTGAATGAATAAGTAATGCCTGGCGTTTTAATCCATGTTACGGATGTTTTAAGCTGGGCGGATTTTAGCTATCGCCAATGTGGGTGGTACCGCGGGAAGATATACATAATCCTCTCGTCCCTATTTTGGGATGAGGGGTTTTTTATTGTTTTTTATACGGAAATTAGGAGGAAATCATATGAGTTTTGACCATAGAAGCATAGAAACGAAATGGCAAAAGTATTGGGAAGGCAATAAGACATTCAAAACGGGTGAAGAAAGCGGCAAACGCAAATTCTACGCGCTGGATATGTTCCCATATCCTTCAGGGGCTGGTCTTCATGTGGGGCACCCGGAAGGTTATACGGCAAGCGACATCCTGGCACGGATGAAACGGGCACAGGGGTATAATGTATTGCATCCGATCGGCTGGGACGCTTTTGGACTTCCGGCAGAGCAATATGCGATCGATACGGGAAATGATCCAGCTGAATTCACGGAGCACAACATCAATACGTTCCGCCGCCAAATCAAAGCCCTTGGTTTTTCTTATGATTGGGATCGTGAAATAAACACGACAGATCCCGACTATTACAAATGGACGCAATGGATCTTCTTGAAATTATATGAAAAGGGCCTTGCCTATATTGATGAAGTGGCCGTTAACTGGTGTCCGGCACTTGGTACGGTATTGGCGAATGAAGAGGTAATCGATGGGAAAAGTGAGCGTGGAGGCCATCCTGTTGAGCGCCGCCCAATGAAACAGTGGATGCTTCGCATCACGGCGTATGCTGATCGTTTAATCGACGATCTGAATGATGTGGATTGGCCGGAAAACATCAAGGATATGCAGCGTAACTGGATTGGCCGTTCCGAGGGAGCGGAGGTTACATTCAATATCGATGGCTTTGATGAAACATTCACGGTGTTCACGACTCGTCCGGATACGTTATTCGGTGCAACATATGCCGTATTGGCACCTGAACATCCGTTTGTCGATAAAATTACGACAGCTGATCAAAGTGCGGCAGTTGAGGCCTATTTAGATGAAGTGAAACATAAAAGCGACTTGGAAAGAACAGACTTGGCGAAGGATAAATCAGGCGTGTTCACGGGGGCTTATGCGATTAACCCGGTAAACGGCGAAAAAATGCCGATCTGGATTGCCGATTATGTGTTGATCAGCTACGGAACAGGAGCAATCATGGCCGTTCCTGCCCATGATGAGCGAGATTATGAATTCGCAGTAAAGTTCGACTTGCCGATCAAGGAAGTCGTAGCTGGCGGAGATGTGACAAGTGAAGCATATACAGGCGATGGACTTCATGTGAATTCGGAATTCCTTGATGGGTTGAATAAGGAAGAAGCCATTTCGACCATGATCAAATGGCTGGAAGATAAAGAAATCGGCACGAAAAAAATAACATACCGCCTTCGCGACTGGTTATTCAGCCGTCAGCGTTACTGGGGTGAACCGATTCCAATCATCCATTGGGAAGACGGCACGATGTCTCCAGTGAAGGAAGAAGAACTTCCATTGATTTTACCGAAAACTACGGACATTAAGCCTTCGGGTACAGGTGAATCACCACTTGCGAACATATCGGAATGGGTGAATGTAACGGATGAAAACGGACGAAAAGGACGCCGTGAGACGAACACGATGCCACAGTGGGCAGGAAGCAGCTGGTACTTCCTTCGTTATATCGATCCGGATAACAAAGAAGCACTTGCCGATCCGGAAAAATTAAAAGAATGGATGCCGGTCGACATTTATATTGGCGGCGCTGAGCATGCGGTGCTTCACTTGCTTTACGCTCGTTTCTGGCATAAATTCCTGTACGATATCGGTGTCGTGCCAACGAAGGAACCGTTCCAGAACCTATTTAACCAAGGAATGATCCTTGGTGAGAATAATGAAAAAATGAGTAAATCCAAAGGGAACGTCGTGAATCCGGATGATATCGTGGAAAGCCATGGTGCCGATACACTTCGCATGTACGAAATGTTCATGGGGCCATTGGATGCTTCGATTGCCTGGTCCACAAACGGATTGGACGGTTCTCGCAGATTCCTTGACCGTATCTGGCGTTTATTAGTCAACGATGACGGGACGATCACAGATAAGATGACAGAGACGGATGACACGGGCAAGCTCGAAAAAGTCTATCATCAAACGGTTAAAAAAGTGACCGAGAACTATGAGGAATTGAAATTCAATACGGCGATTTCACAATTGATGGTATTCATTAATGATGCTTATAAAGCGGATTCGCTTCCTAAGGTGTATATCGAAGGCTTCGTAAAGCTGCTTGCACCAGTTGCACCGCATATCGCCGAGGAGCTTTGGTCTAAACTGGGCCATTCCGAGAGCATCACGTACGGAACATGGCCGGCTTTCGACGAAGCGAAGTTAGTGGATAACGAAGTCGAAATCGTCATCCAAATCAACGGAAAAGTCAAAGCGAAATTAATGGTGCCGACTGACACTACGAGAGAAAAACTGGAAGAAATCGCGATGGGTGATGATTCCATCAAAGAACAAATCGATGGGAAAACCGTTCGTAAAGTGATTGCCGTACCAGGTAAATTAGTCAATATCGTCGCAAACTAAATAAAAATGATTGGAAGCTGTCCCGCATATTTTTACTGCTGGGACAGCTTTTTTTCGTGGCATTGGCTGACCATGGGAAAAAGGTCATGTTAGGATACTCACCGATTTGACTCTATTAGCATCCAATCTGCCAAATGGACATCTACTATCGTCATGAGAGGAAATCGGAACGCAAATATCTTGCTTAATTGGTTCGTGCGAATCATTTTTCAGCTCTATGGCCAAATAAATCAAGCATTTGACATAAAAAAGGGAAAAAATTGGTTGATAAAATTTTACAGTGTGATAGTTTGGTATAGTACTGTTATTTTTTAACCAATTATTGGAGGGAAAACCGTGAAATTTAAGAATGTGAGTCGAATTACGGCGTGTGCACTAATTTTTGCACTGATTTTCAGCTTGATGGTTCCACTGAATTCTCAAGCAGCAGCTGCAGCACCCGTTGAAAATGTAAAAACGATTAAAAATGGGGACACTCTGGACGGAAAGTTTGAAAAACCGGATGTTCAATGGTACCAAATCAGTCCCACAACAGAAGAAGTACAAAAGTTCTCCCATATTGAGTTCGAAGTCAATTCGGACAAAATCTTGAATATCTCCGTATATCAAGATAAAGAAAAAGCAGAAAAAGATGAGAGCAATTATATTGTCTCTTCTTATCCTGATGAAAAAGCTGTAGTCGATTTCCCATATGCTTGGGAAGGCACATATTATGTTAAAGTTGAATATTTCGGCGATACGGATGATGAGGGAAATCCCATTCCGGATGCGGAAAATGTAGCTGAATACTCCATCAATGCGCATTCAGTGACATTGCCGCCATCTGCCGGGGACGAAGGGGAGGAGCTTGAATCTTGCCCGGTTGAAGTGAGTGTAAACGATAAGAAAACGGGAGAATCCATGTTGAAAACACTCCGCGTGTTTAGAGATGAAGTTCTCACGAAGTCATCTGAGGGACGTACCCTTTCCTCTTTATACTATAAAGCTTCGCCATTCCTGGCCCTCCATCTGGCTGGTAATAAAACGGCAAGGGAAGCCGTTTATAATCACTTAGTCGAGATTAAGCCCCTTATCGAGGATCTTAATGAAAATGGAGCAAGCAGTACGGCAGTCATTAGCAACAAGCAGCAAGAAGCGATCAAGGCCTTATTCAAAAAGTCGGCAGATGTTGCTCCGGCCGGATTGAAAAAGGATATGGACGCCATTGCAAAGAAAATCAATCTTGATAAGCTTGCAGGTGAGAGGATCGTCGATATCGCAAGCAAAGCGGGAATCGAACTTCCTGCTTCGAAAAATGTAAAGAACAAATATATCGTCAAACTTAAACCAGGGAAGTCATTAAGCGCTGTCCAATCCAAGATAAGCGGAAAAGGATATGGAACATTATCGGCACCTAAGCAACAAGAGGTTCTGTATGATGATATGTATGTCGTCGAGTTAAAGAACCAAGCTAAAATGAGCACAGCAGCTCTTTCCGGTATCGAAAAACTTCCAGAAGTGGAATATATCGAAGCGGTAAAAACGTACAAAGCACTTTCTGCCGACATTCAATCACCGTATCAATGGTCTTTGAATAACGCCGGCGGGGAAGAAGGCGTAAAGGGAGCGGACATCGATAACGAAAAACTGCAGAACCTTATTAAGAAACGTAATTTAAAAGATACGTTGGTAGCGGTTATCGACACAGGTGTCGATGATTCACTTGCGGATCTACAGAGTGTCGTTGAAATGGAGTCAGGTAAGAATTTCATCGATAAGAAAGAAAAAGCAATCGATGACAATGGCCATGGTACACATGTATCCGGAATCATCGCTGCCAAAGCAGATAACGGTTATTCCATGCAAGGAATCAATCCGGCAGCTAAAATCATGCCTGTGAAGGTCTTGGACTCTTCAGGATTTGGAGACAATGAGAAAATTGCACTAGGCATTAAATATGCCGTGGATCATGGTGCAAAGGTCATAAACCTTAGCTTGGGCGGAGAATATAGCAGGACGATCGAATATGCCTTGAAACATGCCGCTGCCAAGAATGTAATGGTTGTCGTGGCAAGCGGTAATGATGGGATGGAAGGTCTTTCTTATCCTGCATCATCAAAATACGCCATATCCGTCGGTGCAACCAATGCCCTTGATTTAGTATCCGATTATTCCAATTATGGATCGAAGTTGGACATGGTCGCACCAGGGACAGCCATCCCAAGCCTTGTGCCTAACGGGAATGTTACTTACATGGATGGTACATCAATGGCAGCTCCCCATGTTGCGGCAGCTACAGCCTTATTATTATCCGGAAACCCTGGGTTGAAAGTGAATGAAGTAAGGGAAATCCTTCATGAGACATCGGAATATGTCGCTTTTGAAGAAGAAGATAATGTAGACCCTTATGAGGACTATGTACCGGAAGATGGCGAAATCATCATACCGGAAGAAGAACTTCCTGTCGGAAAAGATTTAGTCTCTGGATACGGAAGATTGAATGCGTACAGTGCACTTAGTGCAGTGGACTTGAATGCTAAAGTCAATCTTGTGATGGATACGCAAACAAAACTGACTGGTTCAGCTAAAAAAGGGTCAGTGATCGAAGTGAAAAGCGGAAGCAAAACGCTCGGTAAAGGAACGGCGTCAGCCAACGGAACGTTCAGCGTTACGATTCCGGTCCAAAAAGCTGCGCAGCTGCTTACTGTGAATATCTCTGATTCTTCCAAACTAGCAGTATCTTCAATCAAAGTATTCGTGAATAAGGGTGCAACCCCTAACAAGCCAACTGTCAAAGCTTTAAGTGACAAAGATACGTATGTAACGGGTCAATCGCAAGCGGACATGAAAATCTCGATCAAAAATAGTGCAAAAAAAGTGATTGGTTCAGGTAACACGGACAGCAAAGGGAATTTCAAAGTGAAAATCAGCAAGCAAAAGGCCGGAACTAAACTTTCAGTCACGGCTACAGACTTAGCAAAACGTGAAAGCAAGGCGGCAAGCGTCACGGTTCTTGATAAAACCGCCCCAGATGCACCGAAAGTGAATGAAGTAAGCGATAAAGCTACTTCAGTAACTGGTAAAGCGGAAATCGGTTCAACCGTTACCGTGAAGCACAGCAATAAAAACATCGGAACGGCAAAAGCTGATAGTAAGGGGAACTTCTCCATTAAAATCAGCAAGAAAAAAGCTGGCTCCGCATTATACGTCTCAGCAAAAGACAAAGCGGGCAATACAGGAAAAGCAGCAAAAGTAACGGTTAAAGATAAAACCGCTCCAGGTACACCTAAAGTGAATGAAGTAAACGATAAAGCAACAAAAGTAACTGGTAAAGCGGAAATCGGTTCAACCGTTACCGTGAAGTACAGCAATAAAAACATCGGAACGGCAAAAGCTGATAGTAAGGGGAACTTCTCCGTCAAAATCAGCAAGAAAAAAGCAGGGTCCGCATTATACGTCTCAGCAAAAGACAAAGCGGGCAATACAGGGAAAGCAACAAAAGTAACCGTAAAGAAAGCTAAATAGCAACAGGGGAAGGCCGTTTAACTACATGTTAAACGGCCTTTTTTTGTTAAGATGTCCTTTAGTTGTGTAGATGCCAGTTTCCCAGTCCCAACAGCCGATTTGTTGTAGCTTAAGATAAGATGATAAGGATGAGATGTTTGATATCTTAATTAAAATGGGTGAGGATTCCGACATTTTTGTGCGACTATTTTTGACTTGCCAATGGTCATTTAAAGTCTTGATTTATAAAAAACCACTATTAGGAAACACAGAATAATTAAGGTTATAGTTATATTTTTTTACAAAATAGTTCTTTTTTATCATAAAAAATTGGCAATGTAGGTATAAAGTTGTATTATTAACCTGTAAAGTAAATTTTCAGGAGGGGATAATATGAAAAAAGTAAGAGTAATAGCATTAGGGACTATTTTAGCTTGCTCAATTGGGTTAGGAACGCTTTCAGTTGAAGCTGGAAATGACAATTTGGGATATTCATTTACGATTAAGAAAGAGCAAGCTAACTCGTACACAGGTACAGAGTATCGCCAAACGACTACGGAACGGAATACATGGAAAGTGAGAATGTATAAATCTACAGAAGGAACTAATACTTTAACTACTTATTGGTTAGAAAAAAGCAGTGGTACAAATGTATCCCCTGCAGTGAAAGTTAAAGCTGGTAGCGGCGGTGAAAATAGTGGGCGCAACCATTATATTAAAGGCAATTCAGGAGCTAATGCCGCTAATGTAAGATTAACAGCAGAAAATAATAATTAGAGTTCTAACAGCTATTCGGTAAAAGGGTACTGGGATGAGGAGACGGGGAGAATATTACCTTCACAATATAATACTTATTACACCACTGAGTATAATAAATAAAATAATGATGATCATTGTGAAGCCATCTTGGATGGCTCTTTATTCAAGATGGTTTTATAAAGGGAGAAAAAATGAATAGTTATTATTATAGATTAACAAAATATAGAAAAACAAAGTTCATAGTGTTATGTATATTGGCAATTGTAATTATTGATATCTTTATTCTGATGGGGAATTTTTCATCAACACTGTATTCATCAGAATCGTTAGCACCCCATTTAGCCACTTTTTTAGCGGGAAGTTCATTAGGCCATATGATGCAAATAATCCTAATATGGTTTTTGCCCATTTTTCTATTAATTATGTGTGCTGATAGTTATATCCAAGACTACAGAACAGGCTACCGATATATCGTAGCGACCAAAAAAGGGCGATTCTCTTATTATAAGACCATGTTATTCGGAAATATGTCATTTTCCTTTTTAGTCATTGTTTGTTGCTTGTTATTCAACATGTTTATTACATACTTGGTGTTTATGAATGGTGAATTTGACCAGGGTTTGTCACCAGACCTGTTCCCTGAAAATCCTTTATATATCCTTGTTAATTCAATGCCTACTATTAGTAATGTCATTTATATAATCATTTTTGGTTTTTTCACTAGTTTATGCGCAGGGATGGCTACCGTCCTTAGTTGGTGTTTTCCTGATATGAAGTATACGTATCCATTAAGCTTTGTTATTTGGTTCTCGCAAATTTTGGGATTACATCATTCATTAGCATTGATTATCCAACCTTTTAACGAAGTGAACTTAGAAGATTTCATTTTCATTTTCTTTAAATCTACAATCCTTTTTTTAGCGATAATCACGATTGGGTTCATTTATAAGGTGAAAAGTGATGAAGTCTAATCAAAAAAAAGTATATTTATCCATGCTGTTTTTACTTTTATTTGGATGTTTATGGATGATCTATAATATTCATTATCTAAAAATAAAGCAAGCGGACCCATCGTATCCATTAATCATTGATGTAAGTGGAAGTGTAGATGGCTATCTCTCAATTAAAAATTTGCTGGTGACTTATATTATTCCCTTATTATTATTTTATCGTTTTTTTATTGAAGATGAGCATCCACAAACAATTGTTAGATTAAAATCAAGAATGCATTTATACCGGAGAAGGACAATCCAAGTTTTTAAAAGTTCATTTATATATTCATTTTGCATTTTAACGATTAATTTTGCAGGTGTTTTCATATTCGATAGATTTCATTTTCTCTCCTCGAATTATTGGAACATATGCCTTCTTAATCTAGCTCTGTTAACATGTATTTATTTCTCGGCTGGAATGCTTTATTACTTCATTTTTGATTTTTCCAATTCAATCATAGCGATGGCAGGGACCTTTTGTATATGTTTTCTCTTATATTTGTTGAATAGTTATCTGAATGTTCCTTGGACACCAGCCAGTGCATTAAATATTATAGATCCTTTTCTAAGCAGCGGAATATCAGGGCATCAGTCATTGATCATGATTGGAAAAGAATTATTGCTATCTATTGTAATGATATTAATTGGGCAATTTGCCATCGAGAAAAAAGATTTCATTATTGAGGTATCAAATGACTAAACGAATCTTCTTAACCATGTTGTTGGTAATCAGTTTGCAAATTTTTTTATTTAATCATTTTGATGGCTCTAAAGCCGATCTTACAGGATTTCTGATCGTTAGCGGAGTTCCGATTAATAATGAATTTGTTTTATTGGGAACATGGTATATGTTCTTTTCCGGATTGAGTTTTTTATCATTAGGATATTTGCGGCAGTATATTTCCGGTTATGGGGTATACCTGATGATCAGGGAAAAAAGCAGGGTGAAACTTGGCATTAGCAGAATCATTAAGTTAATGATCCTTATATCAGGATTATCTTTGATCCAAGTTCTTGCCTCTATCATATTCGCTTATCTAACTAATGAGGATCATGCCTTTTTTTATCATGATCTTCAATCATTTATTTGTATTACAGGTCTATATATTATGACCAATTTTGTCCTTATTTTTATTCAAATGGCACTCGAGCTTTACCTAACGGAACAAGTATCTTTATTGGTGATAAATGTTTATGTGCTTTTTTCAGTTACTTTAGGGGGAGTTATTTTATCAGTACAAAAGCTGACGTGGATATTATATTTTTTAATTCCCAATTTCGGAATGTATGTAAGGGTGGATTTACCTGAATCAGCTGGATTATCGCCGGTCATTGCTTATATGATTTTAACCGTAATATCAATCATTATATGTGCTATATCATATACACGATTAAAGAAAATGGATTTAACCTAATTGAGGTGCACAATGACAAAAATACGAATTAGCTCTTTAAATAAACAGATGAAGAAAAAGTCTCTCTTACATGATATTAATTATGAGTTTAGCGGCGGAAAAATATATGGTTTATATGGAAGGAATGGCTCAGGTAAAACAATGCTGCTTAGAGCGATTGCAGGATTAATCATGCCGAGCTCCGGAGAAATTTCGATAGATGAAAAAATACTTCATAAGGATATCTCATTTCCTTCTAATATTAGTGTCATTATTGAAAACACTTCCCTGCTGCACCAGTACGATGCCTATACAAATCTAAAAATATTATCAAAAATCAGGAAAATCGCCACTGATGGGGATATTACATTGGCTATAAAAAAAGTCGGTCTTGATCCCGATTCAAAAATGAAGGTAGGAAAGTTTTCGTTAGGAATGAAACAACGTTTAAGTGTCGCCCAAGCTATATTTGAAAAACCGGATATTTTATTATTGGATGAACCAACAAATGCAATCGATGAAGAAGGTGTACTTCAAGTTTATCAAATCTTGAAAGAAGAAAAGGAGCGCGGCGCACTCATCATTTTGACAAGCCATCATAAACAGGATTTAGAAGTATTAGCAGATGAATATATAAAGATGGATAATGGAGGAATCGTACTTGACTCTAAATAAAAGAATGGCAGCGTTAAGCTTACTAGTATTAGTAGGCGGATTCCTTATATATAAATTGTACTTTGCTTCTTCATCCGATAGTGAAGATGCCAGAAATGCTGAAAATAATACTGCTTCCTATAAGGTGTTACAATCACAAAAAATCATTGTCGGTAAAGATATCGATCCAGGCTATTATGATATTAAAGCCCTCGATAATGAAGCGGAATTTTTTGGTGACAAAATGCATAAAAATGATATTTTTCATGCGGTGCCTTTTCATATGAATGGTAATATCTCGCTTAAAGGGAAAATTGAATTCAGGCCATCTACATTTAAAAATGCAGCGAAAATTGGTCAAAAAATCATCCTTAAAGATCCTGGTCATTATGTGGTAGGTACAGAAATACAAGCGGGGAATTATGTACTATCAAGGACAAATGACAAAATCCGAGTGTTTGTCGATATAAAGGATGAAACGGAAACCGAAAGTTTGCAAACGATTCAATTGGAAATCGACGAAAAAGTGAAAAAACCAATCGAAATCGAACTGAAAAAAGGCTATAACGTGTATATCGATAAAGCAGGAAAAGATGGATATATATCAAATAAGGGTGATCTGATCTTGGAGAGAAATAATGAGGATACTGAGTAATTTAAGGAAATTAATATTTATTTACTCCCGAAATGATAAGGAATCAAGCGCAAAAGCGGATTCCTTATTTCAAATGTATATACCGAGGGCGGGATTTTCGAGGGTCCATATATCCGCCGGTTATTTGATGTCCGAGAGAGCTCGCAATGACTACTGCTGCAAAGAGGAGGATGATTTTCTTCAAATTAATGATCTTCTTTCGGTTTTATTATTTTTAAAGATTACACCCAAATACCTCTTCCTTCAACCCCTTTTTTAAATCTAGAAAATTTACTTCCATCCTATAACTTGGACTTACTCATCTCAAATGAGCAAAATCGGTCATCCAATGGTTTTTTCATCATCAACCATTAGATGACAAACCTTTTTTGACTCTTCAAATGCCTCATTTACTTTCTCGAATTCATAGAGTTTAACGTTCAACTTTTGCAATAGTATCGTGTTAAAACAAACTTGCCCCTGCATTTGTCAGCTCATTTAGTAAATTCACTTCTTAGAAGGTAGACCACATCGTATTCCTTCAACTCGTCCATATGGCTATCACTATCGTCATGAAAATCAGTGGAAAGTGAATGTATGCCTTCCTGATTGCTTGAATAACAAATGCTCGCCAATACTGGCTTGTTATCTTTCTTTATAACGATTTTATCTGGACTGCCCGATACGCTGGCATCCTTCTTTTCGATTTTTTCAGGATAAGTAAACGTATCCGTACCATCATCGTTTTGAATGCTGACGTTGAACATCGATCGTTTTTGATCATCATCCGTTTTCGATGTCGTAAAGATGATTGTCCCATTCTTTTCAATCCCCGTTGTCATGCGTCCCATTTCAGGTTCGACAAGTTTGCCAAATTCATATTTTTCGACCCAGACGGACATCTCCTTGTATGTATCATCAACACTGAAATCGATAAGAAAGGAATGTTCACTTGAATTCTCGAGGATGGCTTTCTCCCTTGCTGTCAGCTCTGGAACTGAAAGGATATTCTCGGATTTTTGATCATCGGCCTTACAAGCAACTAAAGAAAAGGAGAGCAGGGATAGGATGATGGATAAATAGATCTTTTTCATGATTTTCACCCCTTGAATACTAATAACCTAATTAAATCCAATTCTTATATATTATAACATTATAATGAAAAACGGAATCGGAACGCGGCAAAAAAGGCAAGCGATCGGTATGCTTGCCTTTTTTCGCATTTAGAAAGGTTGGGAAAGAGCCTTATTGGCAACATCGACGTCATTTTGAAGCAATTGGTTCAAATCGTAAGCAGGATAGAGGTTTCTTTCATAAAGGTAGTTGAATATCTTGGCATGGGTATCGATGGCTCCATTTAAATGTTTCTTAAATACCTTTCGAAGGGAAGGGGTGGCTGTTTCCGTAATCGCCATTGCGTAATTTTTGATCGATGATTTGGCAAAGCCCAGCAATTCCCCGGCAGCGGCGGCCGAGGCGTCATCCCTTGATACATCGTCGTCCCTGCCCGTTTTAGGCGTCAACGGGTAAAATTGCAGCAACTCCATGATGTTTTGGGTAAGGGTGTCGATCGTTTGCTTATATATCGTTTTTAGAATGGGGTCTTTTATTTTTGGATAGGCTTTTTTAAATTTCATAAGGGCATTGGACTGGGCGGCGACCAACTCATGAAGCTCGAGTGTTTCATGCCAAGCAAGATGTGAATGGGTGGGTTGCATGTAAATTCCTCCTGAACGAATAATCTTGATACATTATTCGTTCAGTGGGCTATAGGTAAGTTGTCTAGTGAAATATTTATGGGAAGATCTGTCCCATCTTCAATTTCCATTAACAGTTTTGAAGGCCATGTTTTATTGATATTGTTCGAGAACAGAGAAGAACTTTTTGGCAAATTGGTAAAATAGTTTTTCTGATGGAGCCAAGTCCCTGTTTTTAGGAGTGATGATGCCGACCGTCCGTTTGACTTCGGGTGTATCGATCGGGATCTTGACAGTGAGTCTTGGAATGACTTCATAAAAGGTACTGTCAGGGAGCAGACTGACTCCGATTCCGGCAGAAACGAGCCCTTTTATGGAATCCATGTCTTCACCTTCCGAGGCGATGTTCGGTGTGAAACCGGCTGCTTTGCACGCTTCGAGAGCGATAGTGTGAAAGATATATCCTTTTGGAAACAAGACGAAGGGATCATTTCTTAAATCACTTAGGCGCACACTCTTCCTATCGGCCAATGGGTGAGTGATTGGCAGTAAAGCGGATATGTTTTCCGTGAATAGGATATGACCCTCGATATCTGGATCGTTTGTCGGGATCGGTCCAAGGAAGGCTAATCCGATTTCGCGATTTTTGACAGCTTCCTTTAAAGAGGAATAAGATCCCTGTCTTAAGTGGAAGCCGATATTCGGCTGCTCATCTTTAAAAGCGGAAATGACGGTAGGCAGTAAATGGGTGGAGAGGCTGGTCGGGAACCCGATTTTAATGCTTCCGTGTTCAGGGTCCAAAAACTCCTCAATTTGATATTTGGCATATTCAATCGCCTGTATCGCCGTTTTGGCATGAATCAAGAAAATTTTACCAATTGGGGTTAACTGGATATTCCGGCCGACTTTCTCGAATAAAAGTACGCCAAGCTCATCTTCCAGTCTGGAGATTTGCCGGCTGATTGCTGATTGTGCGATATGCAGGTGTTCTGCGGCTTCTGAGACATGTTCCCTCTCGGCGACTTCAACAAAATAACGTAATTGTCGTAGTTCCATTTATTCATCCTCCTGCCATTCATCTCAAATTGAGATGGATTCTACTAGAATTATATATTGTTTATATCGATTTGAAAACCTAGAATAAATGTAAGTGACATAACGGTGTAAGAATACGATGGGGGCGATTAATATGACATACAATCAAATACCAAAAGCACAAGGGCTCTACCATCCTGAATTTGAACATGATGCATGTGGGATCGGTTTATACGCTCATTTAAAAGGGCTTGCTACACATGACATCGTCAAACAAGGACTGAATATGCTGTGCCAATTAGATCATCGCGGCGGACAAGGCAGCGATCCCCTTACAGGAGATGGCGCAGGATTAATGGTACAGATTCCTGATGAATATTTCAGGCTGGCATGCCCGGAAATGAATTTGCCGGCAAAAGGACGCTATGGTGTAGGCATGCTCTTTTTCTCTAACGATGATGATGAACGGAATGAAATCGAAGCTCGTTTGAATGCATTTATCGAACAAGAGGGCCAAACGTTATTAGGCTGGAGAACGGTTCCTGTTGATGCAACGAAAATCGGGGAGGTCGGCAAGGAGACATGTCCGACGATCCGCCAAGTATTCATCGGGGCAAGCGTAGAGATGACCGATGATTTAGCTTTTGAGCGTAAATTGTTCGTTATCAGAAAACAAGCTGAAAACTGGGCCCGGGAACGCGGCAATCGTTTTTATTTTGCCAGCCTTTCAAGTGCTACGATCGTATACAAAGGATTGTTGACGCCAGAGCAGGTGGATGCTTTTTATCTTGATCTCCAACAGGAGTCTTTCGTTTCCGCTTTCGCTTTAGTGCATTCCCGCTTCAGTACGAATACTTTTCCTAGCTGGGAACGGGCACATCCAAACCGTTACCTGATCCATAATGGTGAAATCAATACGCTTAGAGGTAATGTGAATTGGATGAAAGCGCGTGAGCAGCAGTTTGTTTCGGAAGCATTCGGGGATGACCTGCAAAAGGTCCTGCCTATTCTGGATATAGACGGCAGTGATTCCTCGATTCTTGATAATGCACTTGAATTCTTCGTGCTTGCCGGGCGTAAACCGGCACATGCGGCGATGATGCTCATTCCTGAACCGTGGACGGAAAATCCGCATATGACGAAGGAAAAGAAAGCATTTTACGAATATCATAGCATGCTCATGGAGCCATGGGATGGACCGACGGCCATATCCTTTACGAATGGCAAGCAAATCGGTGCCATCCTTGATCGAAATGGTTTAAGGCCGGCAAGGTATTATGTAACAAAAGATGATTACATCATTTTCTCCTCTGAAGTCGGCGTGATCGATGTGGAGCCGGAGAATGTATTATATAAAGATCGTTTAAGCCCAGGCAGAATGCTTTTAATAGATTTAGAGGAAGGCCGTATTGTTTCCGATGAAGAGATCAAGTCGGAAATGGCACAGGAAAATCCATACCAGCAATGGCTGGACGAACAGCTTGTTCAATTAAGTGACGAAGAACCTGTCCTCGAAGGGGAGCCTTTGAGTGATTTATTATTCAGGCAAAAAGCGTTCGGATACACGTATGAAGATGTCCAAAAGTATTTACTGCCGGTCATTAACGAAGGCAAAGATCCACTGGGCAGCATGGGCAATGACATTCCGTTAGCGGTCTTATCAGATCGCCCGCAATCGCTTTTCAACTATTTCAAACAATCTTTTGCACAGGTAACCAACCCGCCGATCGATTCGCTGCGTGAACAGATCGTCACGTCAACGATGACATTTCTCGGTGCGGAAGGAGATTTGCTGAAGCCGGATGAAACGAACAGCCGCCGCATTCAATTGGATTCACCTGTTTTGACGCCAGGTCAAATGCAGCAGTTGAAAGAAAATGCCTATCCTGAATTCAGGAGCAAAGTCATTCACACTTTATTTTCAGAAGATTTAGAGAGTGAACTCGATCGCATCTGCCGTGAAGCGGAACAAGCGATCGCTGATGGTGTCAGCCTTTTGATATTATCTGACAAGGATATGAGCAAAGAAAAAGCTGCGATTCCTTCCCTGCTGGCTTCGAGCGCCCTTCATCAAGAGCTGATCCGCCATGGTAACCGTACGAAGGTGAGCATTATCGTTGAATCGGGGGAAGCAAGGGAAGTCCATCATTATGCATCCCTAATCGGGTATGGCGTGGATGCGATTTACCCATATCTTGCTTATGAAACATATAAGCAGGCGGTATTGGAAGGCAGTTTGGCCACCAGCTACGAAGAAACGGTAAGGAAATATGTAAGCTCTGTGACAGAAGGCATCGTAAAAGTGATGTCGAAAATGGGGATTTCAACGATTCAAAGTTATCGCGGCGCACAAATTTTCGAAGCGGTCGGAATCGGTGCTGATGTGATCGAACGCTATTTCAGCGGTACGGCATCGCAGCTTAGTGGGATCGATTTGGTAACGATCGCAGATGAAGCGTTGATTCGCCATAGGAAAGCTGCAGCCGATTCCCTTGATGAAACACTTGAAAGCGGAAGTGACTTTCAATGGAGAAAAACAGGGGAACATCATGCTTTCAATCCTAAAACGATCCATACATTGCAATGGGCGTGCCGGAAAGGCGATTATAATTTATTTAAGCAATATTCAAACTTGGCGAATGAAGAGAGACTCGGGTTTTTACGGAATTTATTCTCGTTCGATCAAAAACGCCAAAGCATTTCAATAGATGAAGTGGAATCCGTGGAATCCATCGTCAGCCGATTCAAAACGGGTGCGATGTCATTCGGTTCATTGAGTCAGGAAGCACATGAAACATTAGCGATCGCGATGAACCGTATAGGCGGAAAAAGCAATAGCGGTGAAGGCGGGGAGCACCCTAGCCGTTACCAACTGGATGAAAACGGCGATAATCGCCGCAGCGGCATTAAACAAATTGCGTCCGGCCGTTTTGGAGTGAAAAGCCATTACCTTGTTAATGCCGATGAACTTCAAATCAAAATGGCGCAAGGTGCTAAGCCGGGTGAAGGCGGCCAGCTGCCCGGAAACAAAGTATATCCTTGGGTTGCAGAGGTCCGCGGTTCCACACCGGGTGTCGGCCTGATTTCACCGCCTCCGCATCACGATATTTATTCGATTGAAGATTTGGCACAGCTGATCCATGATTTGAAAAATGCGAACCGTGATGCCAGGATCAGCGTCAAGCTTGTGTCAAAAGCAGGTGTAGGCACGATCGCAGCCGGCGTGGCCAAAGGAGCCGCAGATGTCATCGTTATCAGCGGGTATGATGGCGGTACGGGTGCATCACCAAAAACGAGTATCAAACATACTGGTCTTCCTTGGGAGCTGGGTCTTGCCGAAGCACACCAAACACTGATGCTGAATGGCTTGCGCAGCCGTGTTGTCCTTGAAACGGATGGGAAGTTAATGACGGGACGCGATGTGGTCATGGCAGCTATCCTTGGAGCGGAAGAATTCGGCTTTGCTACAGCACCGCTTGTGGTCCTAGGCTGTGTCATGATGCGTGCTTGCCATTTGGATACATGTCCTGTCGGGGTAGCTACCCAAAACCCTGAACTTCGCAGCAAATTCACTGGAGATGCGGATCATGTCGTGAATTTCATGCGCTTCATCGCTGAGGAAGTCCGGGAAACGATGGCTGAGCTTGGCTTTAGAACACTTGAAGAGATGGTAGGCCGCACTGATGTTTTACAAGTGAGCGAGCGGGCGCAAAACCATTGGAAAGCGAAGCATCTGGACTTGACGACACTTCTTTTCCAACCGGAGGGGATTCGTACGTATCAACTTCCTCAAAACCATAAAATAGAAGAATCTTTGGATATCCGTGAGATTTTACCTGTTGTGGAGCCTGCTTTAAATGACCAAACCCAGGTGGATGTCAGCTTCCCGATTACCAACGTGAACCGTGTGGTCGGAACGATTGTCGGCAGTGAAGTATCCAAACGCTACGGTGAGGAAGGGTTGCCTGAAGATACGATCACACTTCGTTTTACAGGATCGGCGGGCCAGAGCTTTGGTGCGTTCATTCCAAAAGGGATGTCGATGTATTTGACTGGTGATGTGAATGACTATGTTGGGAAAGGCTTATCTGGCGGGAAGATCATTGTCACGGCACCTTCTGGCAATCAGATCGAGGCCGGGGACAATGTAATTGCCGGAAATATCGCCTTATATGGTGCAACAAGCGGCGAGGCCTACATTAATGGCCGTGCGGGAGAACGATTTGCCGTACGGAACAGTGGAGTCAATGTCGTCGTTGAAGGGATAGGAGACCATGGCTGTGAGTATATGACAGGCGGACGCGTGGTCATTCTGGGTGACGTCGGCAAAAACTTTGCGGCAGGCATGTCAGGCGGCATCGCTTATGTACTTGCTGATGATGCAGAAGAATTCAAGGCATTATGCAATGGTGAAATGATAGAATTCGAAACGCTTGATGATATGGGTGATGCCAACGAGGTAAAAGAAATGCTTTACAGCCACCTTCATTATACAGAAAGTGCCAAAGCATCGTATGTACTGGAGAACTGGGAGGATTTCGCCAAGAAATTCGTAAAAGTCATTCCGAAAGATTACAAACGGATGATCAAAAGCATCAATGAGCAGAAGCGTGCAGGGCTAACGGATGAAGAAGCGATCATGAGTGCATTCCAAGCAAATGCCGTTCAAGATAAAAAAATCACTAAACAAGCTGTGATGCAGTAAGAAAGGGGAGAGAAAGATGGGAAAAGCAACAGGATTTATGGATTATCCGCGAGAAAAACCAAAAGACCGGAATCCTCTCACTCGTTTAAACGACTGGAGAGAGTATACAGCTCCTTTCTCTGATGAAAAGTTAAGTACACAGGGAGCGCGGTGTATGGACTGCGCCACCCCTTTCTGCCATATGGGCATGGAATTGAACCGAGTCACTACGGGCTGTCCGATTCATAATCTTATTCCGGAGTGGAATGATTTGGTGTACCGCGGCAGATGGAAAGAAGCATTGGACCGTTTATCGAAAACGAATAATTTCCCTGAATTCACCGGGCGCGTCTGCCCGGCCCCATGTGAAGGGTCTTGTACGGTAGCGATAAGCGATCCTGCCGTTACCATCAAGAACATAGAACGGACCATCATCGATAAAGGATTTGAAAATGGCTGGATAACGCCTCGCATCCCTGAAAGCAGGACCGGCAAGAAAATTGCCATCATCGGTTCAGGCCCGGCAGGATTGGCGAGTGCCGACCAGTTGAATCAAGCAGGTCATTCGGTCACGGTTTATGAGCGCTCAGACCGTGCAGGCGGGCTGTTGACATACGGAATCCCGAACATGAAACTTGAAAAGGATATCGTTGCACGCCGAATCAAATTATTGACCCAGGAAGGCATCGATTTCATTACCAATACAGAAGTAGGCAAAGATATAACAGCCGAAGAACTGAAAGATCAGTATGATGCAGTCATCCTTTGCACAGGTGCCCAAAAGCAGCGTGACCTGGTAATTGAAGGACGCGGGGCATCAGGCATTCACCTTGCAATGGATTACTTGACTACATCGACTAAAAGCCTGCTGGATTCCAATTTTGAAGACGGCAAGTTTATAGACACGAAGGGGAAGGACGTCATCGTAATCGGCGGCGGGGATACAGGAGCTGACTGTGTCGCAACTGCCCTTCGCCAGGGATGTAAGAGCGTCGTACAATTCGGGAAGCATCCGATCCTTCCGACAGCCCGTACATCTGATAATATGTGGCCAGCCTACCCGAATGTCTTTTCCCTTGATTATGCGTATGAAGAAGCGGAAGCGAAATTTGGTGCAGATCCGCGTCAATATTCAATCCAAACAAAAAAAATCGTCGCCGATGAAAATGGCAACGTTAAAGAACTGCACACAATCTCCATGGAAAAAATCAAAGGCGATGACGGAATGTACATTTTCAGGGAAGTTCCTGGAACTGAAAAAGTATGGCCTGCACAATTCGTTTTCATCGCAATCGGATTTGAAGGAACGGAAATGCCGCTCTTAACTCAATTTGGCGTAGAAACAGTCAATCAAAAAATTGATGCCGTCTATGGCGAATACAGAACGAATGTCGAAGGGGTTTTCGCTGCCGGAGATGCAAGAAGAGGGCAAAGCCTCATCGTTTGGGCAATCAATGAAGGCCGAGAAGTGGCAAGAGAAGTGGACCGCTACTTGATGGGCGCAACCGTATTGCCTTAATTTCAAAAAAGAAGTGCCATTATGGCGCTTCTTTTTTTTTCTGTGGTGGGAAATATGTGCCCGAGAGTAAATGCCCCGAATTCTCGAGTAAAACGCCGAACTCACGAGTAAAAGAGCCGAATTCACGAGTAAATGCCCCGAATTCACGAGTAAAATGCAGAAACTCACGAGTAAATGTACAAAACTCACGAGTAAAGCTCATAACTAACAATATTCCGGCTTAAATATACAAGGAATTCACAACAAGTGGTCGGTAATCATTAAAATGCAACGGAAAAAACACGCTTAGGGGAATTCCTATGCGTGTAAGTGTATTATTTCAAACTAGATGGCAAGTATTGTTCACAGATGATGATATCATCGTCTTTTAGAACATAAGGATGTGTTTCCAGCAGGATGGTTTTCAGGTAGTCTGGCATCCTCTCACCTTTGTACGCACAAATTAATGGAAATGACAGCACATTTACAGCTTTGTCTACTGTTCTCTCAAACTCCTCTATGATATGCAGGGGCTCTTCCAAGGTTGCCCATTCCACATGTGCCCATGATCGGAAAGAGATTTTATTTTCGACATAGGGATGTACCGTTTTATTAAAGTATTCTTCGATTGCAGGAGGATGATAACTGCCGCTTGAGCAATAGAAATCGAAGTTGTTCACAAAGTGAAGGAGCTCCATTTGATCTTTCGTTAACCGAGTGCTTAGTTCTTTATGAATAAGGGGGTAAATACGGTCATTTTCAACAAGAATGACGTAATCTCCCGCCATGATGCCATCTTGGATATAACTTAAAACTTGTTTAATGTAATTTTCCATTTCATTATAGGAATACAGCACATGAATATTTTTTTGGTCTTCGAACAACTGATTCATTTTGCTTTTCAATATATCAATCCTTCTTTCATGTATCGCTTCCATTATACTAGAATTCGATAGGCAGGAAAAAATGAGAATTTTTAACAAGGACAAAAAGCAATCCTTCTCCATTGAAGGATTGCTTTTCCGTTTTATTTCAGCCGTTCGATCAGGTCGGTCATTTTATCCAAAGTGGTTATGTTCTGGTTGCATTTCATGCTGTCCAGACAAATATAATTCCCTTTTTTAATGAATGTCCCTTGGACGGTTCCTTTTGTTTCAGACATGAACATCCCTACTTCTTCAAAGCGGCTGCATATGGCACAGATCCCTTTTTTGTTGGCAGGTTTAATGGTTCCATGCAATCCGGTGAGTTTATGATGATGGGGGGCAATGATGAATTTCTTTCCGGATCCGACATCATCCCATCCCAGGTATGAAATCTCTCTCAAATCGATGTTTTCCAACAAAGGGGTCTTTAATTTCTTTGCTTTAGGAAATAGTTTTTTTATCGTTTTTTCGGTTACTTCTTTAAATGGGATCACAAATGGCTTCACCTGTAAGAGAAAGGCTTCGGCTTGTGCGGGATCTTTGATGGTATCCACTGGGTCCAGCAGTTGTTTTTGCTCTTCGCTCAAGTCACTGAATAAGCTTAGTACCCTTTCTTTGGCGACTGTTTTCAGGGTGTTGATCACATCCTTATCGTTGGCAGTCGCGTGTCCATTTATGAGAATTTGTGTTTGGGATTTTATGAAGTTATACTGCTCGCTCCTGATAAAAGGTTCCATTTTCTTCACTCCTGTTTCTGCAAGTGTACCGTTTCTCTTTACTTTACATAAATTGCATCTGCTTTAAAAGGGGGAAAACGATTAAGAAACATACTCGGCATACAAATAGCACTGATATCATTATCAGTGCTACCCGTGTAAACCTATTTAGAATAAACGATTTTCTTGATGGTTTCCGCGGAGAGAAAATGTTCCTCGGCTAATTGATGGATGGAATGCCCGTCTTTGAATGCGTATTTTATAGAGGCATTTCGGTCATCGATCAATTCCCGTGATCCCGAACGGGTTCCCCATTTGTGATGGGCTTTTTCGGGTTTAGGGATATATATGGTTTCACCTTGCACATACTTTTGAATTTCAACGATCAGCTTTTCAGGTAAAACGGCCGTCGCTTTTACATACTTCATTTCTGCCAGCCCCTTATTCTTTATTAAGAATGAAATAAGGTGCAAAGCCGAATATTAGAAATGATAAGGCGGGCGATTAAATTTAGCTTAATTCAACCCCATGCAAAGTATCGCCTCCAATACTAGGCTTTGCATGAGACGCTGCAGAAGGTGGCATTAACATTCGTATTGCCATCTTTACACCTCCCCTTTGTGTTTCTGAAGAACACGTGTTGTTTTTATTATAAAATAGATTAGGGTGTGTTGCCAAACTTTTTCCAATGTAAAAGCTGAATCGGCGGGCTGATTGTTTGATAATGTTCTGAGTCCATGAAATAATTTGGGGGGAAACCAAACTAACCATTATGGGAGCTGACTTTATGAAAGTATTCGTAGTTGGGGCAAATGGGCAGATCGGTAAACATCTTGTAGATTTATTAAAAGACAGCCCGGATCATAGTGTACGGGCGATGGTTCGCAAAGAAGAACAAAGTGAGCATTTAAAGAAAAATGGAATTGAATCCGCAGTCGTCAGTTTAACTGGATCAGTGGATGAGATTGCGAATGCGGCAAAAGGCTGCGATGCCATCGTGTTCACAGCAGGGTCCGGAGGTAGCACCGGTGCTGATCAAACGCTGTTGATTGATCTGGATGGTGCAGTCAAAACGATTGAAGCGGCAGAAAACCTGGGAATCGACCGATTCATCATGGTAAGTGCTTTTCAGGCCAATAATCGTGAAAACTGGAATGAAGCCATCAAACCGTATTATGTGGCCAAGCACTATGCGGATAGGGCATTGTTACAAAGCGATTTAAATTATACGATCATTCGGCCCGGCGGTCTGGTTAATGAACCGGGAACGGGCAAAGTGACCGCCGCCGAGGAATTGGAAAGAGGCTCGATTGCCCGTGAAGATGTGGCTCGAACGATTCTTGCTTCATTGACCGATGAAAATACCTATAAGCGTTCATTTGATTTAATCTCCGGCGATACTGCAATCGCGGAAGCCTTGAGGGAAATTTAACGTAAAACAGGGGCAGAGCCACTCAGGGGGAGTGGACTCTGCTTATTTAATTCCTTCGATATGCTTGATGACCTTCGCTGGGTTTCCACCGACAACAACGCCTTCAGGAACATCCTTTGTTACGACGGCCCCTGAGGCGACGACGGAATGACTCCCTATTGTAACGCCAGGATTGATGATGGCCCTTCCGCCAATCCATACATGATCACCTATCGTAACCGGTTTTCCGTATTCCACTCCAGAACTGCGTTCAAAGGGATCCAGCGGATGTGTAGCTGTATAGATATGCACTCCGGGAGCCAACATGCAGTCCCTGCCAATTTTCACTTCACAAACATCCAAAATGACACAATCAAAATTAGCATAAAAGTTTTCCCCGACAGAAATATTGTATCCATAGTCACAACGGAAGGTGGGTTCAATATATACATTTAGTCCAGTGGAACCTAAAAGCCGTTTCAGCAATGCAGTCCGTTCATCTCCTTCGCTTTCCGTTGTCTGATTGTATAACCGGGTCAACCTTCTGGCATTTTCCCTATCTCTGATTAATTCCGGATCAGCGGCGATGTAAGGTTTCCCGCTCACCATCTTTTCTTTTTCAGTATTCATGTGTGCGCCTCCTGTTTCTTTTTTTATATAGTTTGGAAAAAAATATCTGAATATTAAAACATTTTTCCCGCAAAATAAATTGCAGTACTTTTTACTCAAATTTTCTGTTGAATCTAAATACCTCTCTAGTTTTCTTAAAAAGAAGTAAGAAAAGAAAGATTTTTCCGAATAATGAATGAAATAGCTTTGACAAACGTTCCGCCGGATTTTATAGTAAGAAGAGTTATGGATGATTCATAGTTTCTGAAGGTCCATTTTAACAGATAAGTAGAATGGTTCGAAGTTATGTCATTTTTTTCGGAAATTGTGGACAACTTTTTCCTTCGTTAAGATAATCACAAAACAATGGAGGGCTCTATATGTCACAGAAAGCACCGCTGTCTTTTGTCATTGTAACAGGATTAATGCTTTTTGCTTTATTTTTTGGTGCAGGAAACTTAATTTTCCCTGCCATGCTCGGTCAATCCGCGGGGACCAATTTATGGTCGGCCAGTTTAGGGTTCATCATTACTGGTGTTGGACTGCCATTCATTACAATATTGGCCTTTGGTTTTTCAGGCAAAAATGATGTTCAATCGCTTGCAAGCAGGGCACACCCGTTATTCGGGATCATTTTCACAGTCGTTCTTTATTTATCTTTGGGACCGCTGTTCGCGCTTCCCAGAACGGGGAGTGTATCCTACGAAATAGGGATTAAACCTTTCCTATCTAATGATGTCGGTTTTTTACCATTGCTGATATTCACGATCATATACTTTGGGATTGCCTGTTTATTATCCATCAATCCATCAAAAATGCTCGATATCGTCGGAAAAATATTAACACCTTTATTATTGATTTTCATCGGGATCCTCATTGTGGTCGCAATTATTAATCCAATGGGTGAAATCCAACCACCAGTGGCAGATTATTCAGATAATTCTTTCTTCAAGGGATTTAAAGAAGGATATTTGACCATGGATACGCTGGCCGGATTTGCATTTGGGATCATCGTCATCAATGCGATCAAAGATAGAGGGATAACATCAAGAAAAGAAGTGTTGGGCTTCTGTCTGAAAGCCGGCTTAATAGCTGCCACCTTGTTGGTGATCGTTTATGCGTCTATAACTTATGTAGGTGCAACAAGTGTGGAAAAACTCGGTCAACTGGGTAATGGCGGGGACGTTTTGGCTCAAGCCTCGAACCACTTTTTCGGATCGGCTGGTGCCGTGTTGTTAGGGTTGATTGTGATCGCTGCTTGCCTGACTACAAGCATAGGTTTGATAACGGCTTGTGCTACGTATTTCAATAAAATACTGCCTGCCGTATCGTATAAATCATATGTCGTCATCTTCTCCGTTTTCAGTGCGGCAGTTGCCAATGTAGGTTTGACCAAGCTGATTTCCATTACAGTGCCTGTGTTAACGGCGCTTTATCCCGTGGCGATCGTTTTGATTGTTCTTACTTTCTTCCATTCCTTATTCAAAGGGAAATCGGAGGTATATTTAGGAAGCTTATTGTTAACGGCCATCATCAGCATAATGGATGGATTAGTGGCATCAGGCATTAAATTGGATGCCGTTTCGGACCTTTTCACTCAATACCTTCCACTATATAGTGTTGGGGTGGGCTGGGTGATTCCCGCCATCATCGGCGGTGTATTGGGCTATATGGTATACCTATTGAAAGGTGATCCCAAGGAAGCCTATTAAGGGATATCAGAATGAATCCCTAATAACGTTGATTTCCACTCCAGGCACTCGCTTTCCGCGGGCGGKCCGGGAGCCTCCTCGGCGCTCTTTGCGCCTGTGGGGTCTCCCGGACCGCGCTTTTCCGCAGGAGTCTCGTACCTTCCGTTCCAATCAACTGGATTGTCTTTAAAGAAAAAACTGTAGTCGGTTTCATCTTTAAGCTTGATTAAGACAGGGTTACACTTTCGGTTTTTTATTGTTTTTATGAACTCTTATTGGATTGAAGAAATTGGCATCGGAGTAAGGGAGCGGATTTCAGAATGAAAAACTGCAGGGGAAACTCGCTTTATTCCGAGTTTGTCTACAGTCGGGGAGCTGTCTTGATGACAGCTCCTTTTCTTAGTGTTTGTTTTTAATGGGAAAGAGCCTTAAAATGTTCAGAAAGGGGTGTAGGAACATAATGATCAATCGATTACCAACAGAAATAGCAAATATATTACAAACAAGCAAAAAGAATCCTGCTCAATTTGAGGAATTGATCAGGAGCGGCGGATATCTGCCTCCCGAGATGGAGTTGATGGTGGATGCCATCACGGCCTTGAGCATGGGGAAGAATATCCTTTTGAAGGGTCCGACAGGGGCTGGAAAGACAAAGTTTGCCGAGACTTTATCGAACTTATTCAATCAGCCGATGTTCAGCGTCAACTGCTCAGTCGACTTGGATGCAGAAAGCTTATTGGGCTTCAAGACGCTGGCTTACAAAGAGGAAAAACAAGTGATAGAATTCGTACCTGGACCAGTGACCAATTCGATGATTCACGGTCACTTCTTATATATAGATGAAATCAACATGGCAAAACCGGAAACTCTGCCGCTTATCAATGGTGTGCTTGATTACAGAAGGACGATAACGAATCCGTTCACGAATGAAGTGATAACGGCAAAAGAAGGCTTTAATGTGATTGCTGCAATCAACGAAGGGTATGTTGGGACAGTACCGCTGAATGAAGCGCTAAAAAATAGGTTTGTCGTCATTGAAGTTCCTTATATCGAAGGGGAGCAGTTAAAGCAATTGATAGAAACCAATACAAAGCTGAAGGATCCAAGAAGTATTGATTTGTTCGTTAAACTGTCGAGTGATTTGATAAATGCCGTGAATCAAGGGAAGGTGGCTGAAGATGCGGCGTCGATCAGGGCTTTGCTTGATGCTTGCGATCTGAGTGTGTTGATCCCGCCGAAACGGGCGATTCTTCGTTCCATTGTGGATAAGTTGGACGAGGAAAGGGAGCGTGAGTTCGTGAAGAACTTGGCTGACACATTATTCTAACTAGGAGAATGCCTCATGAAGTATATCCGGTTCAATGATTCAATAATAGATACGGCACTTTTTTTACAGCTTCAGGATCTCTCGACTGTTTTATCCGGCATTCCTGAGCTGGAATTCGAATACAATTATGGCTCCTTCATTGATCTGATCGAGAATAAGGTCACTGCCAGCCACTTTTGGGAAAATGGCAATAAGGAAGTGAAGGAAGCAGGGCTGAAAACGGACGTGCTTCTTAGAACGATAGGCACGCTGCATCATACAACAATCCAGAGCATGAAGGAGTACCAGGACAGCATCGGGGAAAGTTCGCTTCCGAAGTTTGCAGCCCAATTATTCGCTTTGCTGGAAGATTTGCGATTGGAAGAATTGGTGAAGAAAGAAAGACCAGGCACGAAGAAATGGTTTTCGGTAAGGGGGGCTTACCTTAAACAATATTTCGAAAGCCAATTGGCGACGAATGTCACCAGAAGTTTTGCACTGGATGAATTATATTGCCTCATATATTTACTGCTTCAATCTGACAGGCCGGATCCGATTTTTCCGAGAGCTAATGAAAGGCAGCTGGAAGAACTGGAGAAACTCAAACCGTTCATCCATGCGGTCTTTGATGCCACTAAAACCAGTGATATCACGAGAATTTGTGAGCAAATCGTTTTCCGTGTGAACGATGGGTACGAAGATACTATGAATGAATATTTCATTTTCCCCATTGCAAGTGTGGAAAAGTATAAAGCAAATACCTTATTTGATGAACTGACTAGAAATGATGAACTGTTGAACGATGATACAGATGATGCAGACGAAGAAAAAAGTGAGTTCATTGATGAAAAATTCTCGACTTGGCATCGGGAGAACAAGAACAGCGAAAGTAATTCGACGTTTCTCCAATTTGAGTTGGAGCAGGGAACGAAAACAAGCCTGATGGGCGGAGGTGCCCGGGAAGCGGAAGATGCCGACCAAGCACTGGCTTCGATCCAGGGTTCATCAGGGGAAAGTCAACAAAAGGAATACAATCAGCAAGAAACGCTGGAGAAGAAACAAACCAATATGGGCAAAAGCGGTGAACATCCATTTGGTGAAGAAAATAAAGACGTCGTTCAGGTAATCAAAGAAGCCAAAGTACCAACACTTACGGAAGAGAAACGCTACCGAGAGTTTGTTGCGGATATCGAACCGTTCAAGAGGAAACTCTCCAGTACCATTGAAAAGACGCTGGAAAATAAAAAGAACGCACCAAGAAAAGATTTGGTTTTTGGCCGTTTATCAAAGAAATTACTGCCGCTTGTATTTGAAGAAAATCCAAGGGTCTTTTATAAAAAGAACCAGGATTCTAATGAAATGGATGCCGTATTCACATTGCTTATCGATTGCTCGGCTTCCATGCATAACAAAATGGATGAAACGAAACGGGGGGTCGTCCTGTTTCATGAAGTGCTGAAGAAATTAAGGATCCCCCACTCGATCGTGGGTTTCTGGGAAGATGCCAATGAAGTGAGGGAAGGATATCAGCCGAACTACTTCCATGTGATCCAGTCCCATTCCGATTCTCTTTATCTAAACTCAGGAGCTAAAATCATGCAGCTTGAGCCAGAGGAAGACAACCGCGACGGATACAGTATCAGGGTTGCCACAATGGAATTGGAGAAAAGGCGCGAAAAAAACCGTTTCTTGCTCGTATTTTCCGATGGTGAGCCGGCGGCAAGCGATTATGATCAAAATGGCATTGTCGATACACACCTTGCTGTTTCGGAAGCCAGGAAAAAGGGCATCGAAGTCATCGGCCTGTTTTTAGCGGATGGAGGCATCGATGAGAGTGAAGAGATGACGATGAAAAACATCTATGGCAAAGAACGCCTGATGATTCCGAGTGTAGCTGAATTGCCAGAGCAATTTACACCGCTGTTAAAAAAATTGCTGCTGAAATCCATTTAAGAAATATATAGATAAAAACACAGTAGGATTCAAGTTTTGGATCTTACTGTTTTTTTTGGCTTTGTCAACTATTGGTGGAAACTTAAAATGAACTCCGAATGGGATTTCTTTTGTCGTGATTGGGGTAAACCATAGATGAGGAAGTGATCATTTTGATGAATGTACTTTTTATGCTGCTTTATTTTATAATCATTGTTCTTGTAATTGAAATATCGGTAACCTTGATGAAATTGACTGGATTAAAAAGCACAGTGGCAAGATTTCAGGTTATTTCCATGCTGACGGGCACTGGTTTTACAACTGACGAGTCAAAATCCATTATCGATCATCCCATTCGAAGGAAAATAAGCATGTTCTTAATTTTATTTGGTGCATTCTCGCTTGCTGTCATCATTTCATCGATCAGTACATTGCTTACAGATGATCTGCGTTTGATGGAGTTAAGCATCATTATTGGAATCCTGCTGGTTTTAACCGTTTTGGTGAAGGTTCCATTCCTGAATAATAGATTATCGAATAAGATGAAAAGTGAAATGTACAATCATTATGAATTATGGGAACACCCGATAGAAGAGGTCTTATTTTTAGAAGATGAAGACGTGGTCATGGAAATCGATATTTATGAGGACTCGGAGTTCATCGATGTCAAAGCCTTTGATGTCATTTCACATGGAGCCGACATCAATATTTTATTTATTGAAAGCGGAGAGGTGAAAATCAGAAAAGAGCTATACGAGTATAAAATCAAATTAGGGGATAATCTCTTTTTATATGGAAATAAAAAAGAGATAGAAGAAACATTCTCAAAAGAAATCGAAGAGATGAAGAAGAAAAGTGCATCAGACTGAAAAGATCCCAGCCTATATTATGGCTGGGATCTTTTGAAGATTGTCTTCATTAGTGTTTTTTATTCGGTAATTTCTGAGCGGGATTCCCATTACCTTGACGGCGCATATTGCCTTCTTCCTTTTTTTGCTGCTCTTGAATGCTTTCAACAAACTCCTTAGAACTTTTCATGGAATGTACCTCCTCCGTTATTTTCTTTTTTACTATAACCAGAAGAGGTGGAATTCATGAGTATGGGAGATAAAGGGCGACTCTAGGCAGATGGTAAAGGGAGAAAGGTGGTAAAATATGGACTGGAAGGATGTTTATTAAATCCTATCATGAAAAGAAAGAAGGGAAATGAGTGGAAAATCGGTTGGATGGAAAAGTTGCCTTGGTTACAGGTTCATCAAGAGGTATTGGTCGTGCTATAGCGGAACAGCTTGCTGATTTGGGTGCAAAAGTGGTGATCAACTATTCAGGCAGTTCTCAAAAGGCATATGAAGCGGTTGAAGGTATAAAGAAGAACGGCGGGGATGCGGTAGCTATCCAAGCAGATATTAGCCAAGTTTCCCAAATTATAAATCTCTTCGAAGAAACGCTCCAAGCGTTCGGGAAAATCAATATTTTAGTGAACAATGCGGGACTGATGATAAATAAACCACTTTCCGAAGCAACGGAAGAAGACTTTGATAAACAGTTTGCAGTGAACGCCAAGGGGACATTCTTTGCTTGCCAACAAGCTTTGAAAAATATGGAGACGGAAGGCAGGATCGTCAATATTTCAACCTCCGTAATAGGCCAGATGTTTCCTTCGTATAGTATGTATGCCGGTACAAAAGGGGCAGTTGAACAGTTCACAAGACATTTGGCAAAAGAGTTCGGCCCAAAAGGGATTACGATCAATGCAATTGCTCCAGGACCGGTTAACACAGAGCTGTTTAATGTAGGGAAATCGGAGCAGCAAATCGAAGGGATGAAAAAAATGAATGCCTTCGGACGTTTAGGTGAAACGGATGATATTGCCAATGTAGTTTCGTTTTTAGTAAGTGAACAAGCGCAGTGGGTTACGGGTCAGACGATTAGGGTCAATGGCGGATTCATTTAATTTAATTGCTTGTAATTCAACTAAAGCAACGTAATAATCCAACGTTGCTTTAGTATTTTGTAATATCTTTAATTTGAATTTAACCATTCCAGTGAATTGTTTGAGCGATGATCAAGAAAGCGCCCGATAAGATGAACCAGATAAAAAACAAGGGCAGGTAAAAGCGAACCCATTTTTGCCAGGCGACTCCTGCTAAGGCAAGGGTGGCCATGAAATAGCCAGATGTTGGATATAATATATTACCGATCCCGTCTGCCAGCTGAAAAGCTAACACGGCTGTTTGTCTTGTAACACCGATGATGTCGGCCAATGTAGCCATGATGGGCATGGTAACTAAGGCCTGACCGCTGCCGGAGGGAATTAAAAGACTACATAACATTTGTACAATGAACATGCCAAGAGCGCTAAATACAGCGGGGAAGTCGCCGACAAGATTACCTAGACTATGAACGATCGTGTCCATCACTTGACCATCCTCCATAACAACAGCGACAGCTCTTGCAACACCCACAATCATGGCACCGACCAAAACTTCTCGAAATCCGTCATTAAATCCTTCGCAAATTTCCGATAAGTTTAACCCGGCAACTAAACCGACAACGATTCCCATGATAATGAAGAGACCTGCCATTTCCAACATAAACCAACCTTTTGCTAAAACGCCATATACGAGTAGGAACAAGAAACCGACCGTTAATATTAATGCAATTTTCTGTTTTTTATTCACCTTATATATTTCAGATCCAGGCTTATTTAAGTATAGCGTCCGTTTGGCTTGATCCTCATCAAATACAAAACTACACTTTGGATTATTTTTAACCTTTTTAGCATACCGCATAATGTAAGCCATCCCTGCAGTAACAAAAATGATAAAAGCGATAATCCTTAGCTCGATACCGGAATATAGGGGAAGACCTGCGATTTTTTGACCTAGCCCAGTGTTAATGGGGTTAAGAAAGCCTGTCATGAACCCAGCGGTAGTTGCGACTAAAGCTACAGATACGGCAACCATGGAATCAAATCCTAAGGCAATCATTAGGGGGAGGATGACAGGTACATACACTAAACTTAATTCCTGTGTTCCAATCAAACTGCAAATAATAGCAAATACTACTGTGAGGATAGGAATTAACATCATGCTTTTTGTAGAAAATCGCCTTGCTAATCTATCCACTCCTATTTCAATAAGTCCTGTTTTCCGTAGTACTGAAAATATTCCTCCGATGATGAATGTGAAAAAAACGATCTCCCCTGCAGCTACCAAGCCTTTTGGTATAGCTGTCATGAAGTCTACTGGAGTAATAGGTGTTTGTTCAACGAGTCGATAGGAATTTGGATCAATCGTCAATCGATCCTCAGGACCTGGAATTCGCTCATAAACACCAGCAGGAACGAAATAAGTTGCGAGTGCTGCAAGGAAGATAAATACGAATAATATGACATAAATATGAGGCATATTAACCTTCTTTTTTTTGAATTTAGTCACTTCATCGATACTGAGAATTTTTTTCGAATCATTTTCTAATGCCATTATTTTTCCCCCTTCATCTTTAGTTTATTAGCATGCTTGTGCAGATGTTATGTTAAGTGACATCTTATGTATCTATTTATTACATATTAATTTAATGATTATGGATTGTCATTGTTCATATTCACTAAAAATAATTTGATAAATTAGATAATATGAATAATTCGAAAATATTAGGAGATGGAAAATAATTTGTTGAACAGAAATACAAATTAGATAAAAGGGCTAATTTAGGGATGTTTTTTTATAGGGGAATACTATTTAAATATCGCTATCTAATGTTAGAATACATTACATTAGAATATTTTGAATATTGACAAAAATAGGGGCGATATCTATAATAATCAATAATAATATCCATGAATAAACGTTTATTGGGGTTTTGCCTATGGAACGGACAATGACCGTCCGGGATTTATGTGCGTTGCATACTCAGTTATTGGACAGTGATATTCAAATTCTTGAAAACCTATCAACGAATTTACCGTTGATAGCCGATTTGAATAAAGCGAATGTGTTTATTGATTGTCCGGTGCGTGAAGGGAAGCATGCCATTGTCGTTGCAGAGGCATGCGGACATTCCGTGAAATCGGTTTACGATCATCCGGTTGTCGGGAAATTTGCTTATGAGGCATTCGAACCGGCCGTATTTTATGTATTGCGCACAGGAAAGGACATGTTCGTGAATCGGGCATTGACTCAAGAGGGAGCGATGGTCCAGCAAAGTGTCGTTCCAATCAAGGGGGAATGCAATCGGGTCATCTCCGTTTTGATCATGGAAAAGGTGATTCATGAAGAACCTGTATCTTTCAATCAGTTTGATAGGCAAGATCAACAAAATTCCTTAGTTCCTGAATTTATCGAAGAGTCCATTTTCCTGATTAATAACCAAAACCGACTTGTTTATACGAATCCTGCTGCCATTAATTTAGTATCGGAAATATGTTTGACGGAATGTGTTTTAGGTGAATCGATTTTCGATTACTTTCCTGGCTTTGCGGATGTTCTTGCTTCAAAAGAGGACATTTTGATGAAGGAAATGAACATTGGTAAAAAGATTATCCAACTAAAGAAGTTCCATTTGGGCAACAAGAATTCCAATGAAACGTTCATCATCATCCGGGACCTGACTGAACTGCGGGATAAAGAGAGGGAGCTGATCAGCAAGTCAGTAGCGATTCGTGAAATTCATCATAGGGTGAAGAATAATTTGCAGACAGTGGCCAGTTTGCTTCGGCTGCAAATGAGGTTAGGAGCCCCTGAAGAAAGCAAGCCCCATTTATTGGTCAGTTTGAACCGGGTTTTAAGCATATCGTCGGTTTATGAAATCATTTTGGCAAGCAGTCAGGTCGATCATGTGGATCTGCTGGAGCTTATTAGAAAAATAGGCGATATGATCGTTCATACGGAGGGGCAAGCCCGACAATGCCTAAGAATTGAATATAGTGGTGAGCTTCATCATTCGATTGATTCCGACATTGGCATTTCGGTCGCGCTGGTGGTGAATGAGCTCATTCATAATTGTGTGAAACATGCTTTCAAGGAAGGGACGGAAGGGAACATAACCGTATGCTTGCAAAAGGATGGCCCTGAATTGGAACTTCAAGTAAGAGATGATGGCATCGGATATTCACCTGCAGTGAAACCTTCTTTGGGGCTGGATATCATCCGCATGACGGTGGAAAATGATTTGGATGGGGAGTTTTCGGTTCAGCGGATTAAAGAAGGTACCCTGGCTTCTGTAAGATTTCCATACAAGAGGTAGGTGGGAGAAGTGGTCAAGAGGATTTTGGTCGTGGAGGATGAATCGATTGTTCTGCTTGATATAACGATCATGCTCAAGGATGCAGGCTTCGATGTGGTTGGACATGCCCGTAATGGGGAGAAGGCGATTGAATTGGCACATGCACTGCAGCCGGATCTCGTTTTGATGGATATCAAAATGCCGAAAATGAATGGGCTTAAGGCTAGCGATGTGATATCCAATACCTTTCAGATTCCTGTCCTGCTTTTAACTGCATTCAGCCAGCGTGAATATATCGACGAGGCGAAGCGAGCGAACATCGTCGGATATCTTGTAAAGCCAATTACGGAGGCCAATCTGATTCCGGCAGTGGAGATAGCTTTGCTGCAAGCAGCCAATACAAAGAAGTATCAGGAACGAAATGCTCAATTGGATGAAACGCTCACAAATCGCAAAGTCATTGAAAAGGCAAAAGGAATCATCATGAAAAGGAAGAATGTTACCGAAGAAATCGCTTACAATAAGCTGAGAAGGCTTAGTATGGATAAGCAGCTTTCCATGGAGACGGTGGCACGTCGAATCATTGCAAATGATCAAAAACAAGTAAATAGATGAAGCAATGGCGCTTTGATGGACCAAATTGGTTGTAGGCAGGCATTTCTGCCGAAAAACCTAAGTTTGGGCTATAAGAGGCGTCTTTTTTTATACCTTTTTTTAAGTCGATAGGCCAAATCAAATCGGAATTCAGGGGGAATATGTATGGAGATGGTAGGTAAATTCGTTATTTATATCATTATGGTGTGTGCCGTTGTCGGTGCTATTGCATCGATTAAAGACAGTGAGCAGGGCTTGGGGAAACAGTTCATGGAAGGTTTGCATACCGTTGGCCATATATTTATCCCGGCAGCTGGAATCATGGCCTCGATCCCTTATTTATCTTGGTCCATCAATACAGTATGCGGCCCGGTTTTCGCTGCGATCGGTGCAGATCCAGCCCTCGCCGCAACAACGATTTTGGCGACGGATATGGGGGGTTACCAATTAGCGGCCGAGCTGAAGGAATCCTATGAAGGCTGGATCATGGCGATGATTGTCGGCTTTATGTCCGGGGCAACGATTGTATTCTCGATTCCAATGGGGCTTGCGATGCTGGAGAAGCGTGATCATAAATACATGGCACTTGGTGTCATGTCAGGAATCCTGACGATTCCGATTGGCGCTTTTATCTCAAGCGCGCTGGTGGTGGCGACGAATTCGAAAATCCGCGAAGTGATTTCCACGAATGCGGATTCTACATACGAATTCGCGTTGAGCTATTTGAAAATTGCCCTGAACCTTTCCCCGCTTCTTATTTTTGTGGTCTTGCTCGCGTTAGGTCTTTATTTCCTGCCGGATTTGATGATCAAAGGTTTCATGTGGTTTGGAAAAATATTGGATGCTGCGATTAAACTTGTACTCGTGTTTTCGATCGTGGAAATTTTCACAGGATTGTTTTCCAAAGTATTTGGTGCTTGGGGTTTCCATCCGATCATGGCCGATAAGGCAGACCAATTCCGTGCCCTGGAAACGGCGGGGTATATCGGGATAATGCTGGCAGGTGCATTTCCAATGATTTACCTGATTCAAAAATATGCAGGCAAGCCATTGGAAGCGATGGGCGGGAAAATCGGGTTGAGCAAAGCCGGGAGTGCAGGAATATTAACCACGGTAGCCAATATATTAGCAATGTTCAAGCTTGTTAAAGAAATGCCGCCGAAGGATAAGGTCATAAACATTTCCTTCGCTGTGTGTGCGGCCTTCCTATTGGGTGATCATTTATCATTCGCAGCCAACTTTCAGCCTTCCTTAATATTACCGATCATTGTCGGTAAGCTATCTGCCGGAGCGATTGGAATCGGTCTTGCTTACTGGCTGTCCGTTCCGAAAGCTTTGGAATTAGAAGAAAAGGATCGTGCAGCAGGAGTTATCGGCATAAATGAATATAAAACGAAAAACGAGGAAGAAAACAGCAATGAAATCCAAGTGGTGTAAAACTGGGGTGTGATTTTAATGAATGAACAGGTGGAACGAATCATCAGTGCAGGAATTGATATTGGCACCAGTACGACGAAGCTTGTTATCAGCGAGCTTTCGCTTAGGAATGTGGCGGGTGGCGGACAGGTGCCAAAAATCGAAATTACCGATAAGGAAATTCTGTATCGAAGTCCCATTTTCAGGACCCCGCTTGTATCCGAGACGGTAATTGACATACCTGCTGTTCAAAGAATGGTGGAAAGTGAATACCAAAAAGCAGGAATCACGATCGAAAGCATACAAACAGGGGCTGTCATCATCACTGGGGAAACGGCAACCAAACAAAATGCAGAAGAAATGGTGTACCGGTTATCTAAAGCGGCGGGGGAATTCCTTGTAGCGGCAGCCGGTCCGGATTTGGAGGGGATCATTGCCGCCAAGGGGTCCGGCGCCTATCAGCATTCCATCAAGACAAGAAAGACTGTAGCGAACATAGACATTGGCGGGGGGACCGCGAATATTGCCGTATACCGTTCAGGCATGCTTTGCGGAACCTGCACACTGCATATAGGAGGCCGTTTGGTGGAGTGGGAAGGAGCGAGGGTGAGGGTTGCTCCTTCAATAGGAAAATGGCTGAAATCAAAAGGGCACTCTCCTTTGAATGGTGAAGGTGCTTTCGAGGTTTTTGGCTGGCTCCTTCACAAAAGAAGATGAACTCCTATTAGTTGCGAAGGAGCCATCTTGGACAGGACGAATAGACGTGTTGATGTTCTCGGGCGGTGTCAGTGATTGCATCTATCATGAAGAACGGAAGGACGAAAGCTTCCGGGATATCGGCATGATGCTTGCCGCCTCTATCAAAGAAAGTGAAGAATTGGCTGCATGGGAGTGGGAACATCCCGTTGAAACGGTTCGGGCGACTGTACTTGGAGCAGGCGCACATACAACTGAAATCAGCGGAGCAACCATCGAAGTGAATGATTCTCATCTGCCAGTCCGTAATATTCCAGTCTATCGGGTCGATTTTCATGGCGTGCTTGATGATGTAACCGCGAAAATGGCACAAGCTGTTCAGCATGCGATCACAATATATGACGCTTTGCAGGAGGGGCTGAATTTTGCCTTTTATTTAACGAATTTACCTTATCAATCATTTCGGGACATTCACCGGCTCGCAGTCGCTTTTACCGAGGCACTGAAGCAAAAACCGAATCGGCAGCAGCCTCTGATCATTGTCATGGATAGTGATTACGGAAAGGCACTTGGTCAAACCATTCTAGCGAATCAACCAGATTTGCCGGTCATCTGCATTGATCAGACAGAAGTGGAACATGGTGATTATTTAGATATAGGAAGGCTGCTGCGGACAGGGGTCGTTCCGGTTGTAGTAAAAACGATAACCTTCCACAGTTAGGAAAAGGAGGATCATACGATGAAATTATCCACTCAATATTTTGGGGAAATCCATCAATTCAAATCGTTGAAAGAAGTCCTGGCCAAAGCGAATGAAGAGAAATCAGGAGATAGGCTTGCGGGAATTGCAGCACATTCCGTTCAAGAACGGATTGCTGCGAAAGCGGTGCTTAGCGAATTGACTTTGGCGGACATCAGGAACTATCCCCTGCTCTCCCCGGAAGAGGATGAGGTGTCGCGGATCATAGACGGTCTAATCAATGGAACCATCTATCAATCTGTGAAGAATTGGAGCGTTGCCGAACTGCGTGAATATATTTTGAGTGACGAAACGACAGGCGAGGACTTAAAGCGATTAAGCAGGGGCTTGAATAGTGAAATGATTGCAGCGGCAGCCAAGTTGATGTCGAACCTCGACCTTATCCATGCAGCCAATAAAATCGAAGTGCTCACCAAGAATAATAGCACGATCGGATACAAAGGAACGATTGCTTCGCGCCTTCAGCCTAACCACCCGACAGACAATGTCGATGGCATGCTGGCTTCTTTAAAAGAAGGCCTCTCCTATGGAATCGGGGATGCACTCATTGGAATCAACCCTGTCGATGATTCGGTCGAAAGCGTAAAGCGGCTGCTTCATGCAACACAGGATGTCATCCAGAAATGGAACATCCCGACCCAAAATTGTGTGCTTGCGCATGTGACCACGCAAATGAAGGCCGTTCAGCAGGGGGCGCCTGCTGATATGATCTTTCAAAGCATAGCCGGAACGGAAACGGCCAATCGCTCTTTTGGAATTAACGTACAATTGCTCGAAGAAGCCAATGAGATCGCAAAGGCCTATGGCACCGGCACAGGCCCGCAGCATCTTTATTTTGAAACGGGGCAAGGCTCCGAGTTATCGGCCGAAGCGCATTTCGGTATCGATCAGGTGACGCTTGAAGCCAGGAACTATGGATTTGCCCGTTATTTTGACCCGTACATTGTCAATACGGTCGTCGGATTCATCGGACCTGAATATCTATATAACAGCAAGCAGGTCATCCGGGCCGGGTTAGAAGATCATTTCATGGGGAAAATGCATGGACTGCCGATGGGGGTGGATATTTGCTATACGAATCATATGAAGGCGGATCAAAATGATATCGAGGACTTGGGTGTACTTTTAACGGCGGCTGGTGTGAATTTCATCATCGCAACTCCGATGGGGGATGACTGCATGTTAAACTATCAGTCTTTGAGTTATCACGATATAGCGACTTTGAGACAAACGATGGATAAGCGGCCTGCCCCATTATATGAAGCATGGCTGGAGAAGATGGGGATTATGGAGAACGGAAAATTAACGAAGCGTGCCGGTGATCCAACTATATTTAACCATTAGGAGTGGATGATATGGGAATGAATAATAAGGAAGATTTGGATGCCATGATAGCGAAAACCCCTGCGAGGATAGGGGTAGGCAGGTCAGGGACCCGGCCGAAAACGGATTCTTGGCTGAAATTCCGTTTTGACCATGCCGCGGCCGTCGATGCTGTATATGGTGAAGTCAGTGATTTTCTTTTGAAGCGCTTGGATTTATTCAAGGTGAAAACGAAGGCCGATGATAAGGAAGTCTATTTACGGCGTCCGGATTATGGCAGGAAGCTTTCGGATGAAGCAAAGAGGGTCATAGAAGCCAAATGCATAAAGGCCCCAACGGTCCAAATCATCATTTCCGATGGCTTAAGTGCCAAGGCGATCGAAGAAAATGTCGAGGACGTCTATTTATCTTTCAAACAATCTTTGGCAGTGGCAGGTCTGGATACGGGTACACCTTTTTATATTGAAAAGGGCCGGGTTGCCGTGATGGATGATATCGGTGAAATCCTTGGACCTGAGGTCATTGTCCTGTTGATCGGTGAACGCCCCGGTCTTGTCAGTGCTGAATCATTGAGCGCTTACATTTGCTATAAACCACGTTTGGGCACCATTGAAGCGGAGAGGATGGTCATTTCCAACATCCATAAAGGAGGGATCCCCCCTGTTGAAGCTGGAGCGCATCTAGGCACGGTCATTCAAAAGATCCTCAAATACCAAGCGAGCGGCATGTCCCTCGTGAAGAAGGAACATGCAGAAGAAAAACGTGAAAAACTCGGTTGAACCCCTAGTGTCTAAAAAAGGAAGTTCGGAGGGTCTCATTCCTGACGATCATTAAGACTAGGTCGTTGATTTCCGAAATCGACTGGAATACTTTTAAAATAAAAAAACTGCAGGCACTCGCTTTATTTGCCTGCAGTCAGGGGGGAGCGGATCGCTCCCCTATTTACTTGTCCCTAAATTCCATAACCCAAACGGGTTGTAGAAGGGATGGTCTTCTTCATATCTAAAGTCCTGAAGGCCCGTCAATATAAAGTCGGGTGCATCTTGCTGAATGCTAAAGGTTTCGCCATTCTTAAAGAGAGGCCGTTCACCTACATGGTAATAATTGAATGTGTTAAGCAGGGCAGCCGCCTCTTTCGGACTCATTGTGTTAAGTGTCACGGCATCCGGGAGACCAAAGGCTTTCATTCCGAAAGAACAATAATAGTCTTCCTCTCCGATGATCGTGACAAAATGGGCATATACCGAGAGAATATCCGGGCTATGATGTAGATGCTGCCAATCTTCCTTTGAATGGGCAATTCCAGCCGTTTCTATTTTCACTGCCATTCCGCCTGCCTTGAGGATCGCTGCCCCGGCATCGATCAAATCGATAACAGTTCCGGTATCGGATACATCGGCTATTATATAAACGGTAAAGGTATGGCCATTGATTTCCTCTAATGCATTCTCTGAAAAGGCGTCTTTACTGGCGTAAGAAAAGCTCTCTTTTAAAGTGGGTTCATAATCATGGATCTCCGCCTGAAACGTAATGTTCTTATCACTGTTATGAAAAACATTCCCGGCTAACAGATACCCTTCGCTTTGGGAAGCGACCGTTTGAATCAATTCTGTCCGGTCCTTCCATTTACCGGGTATCCCGATGATGATTTGGTTGTCCTTCATGGATCATCTCTCCTTTCCGATCACTTCATACTATACCACTACTGATGTTTTCCATAGCATTTCATGAAAAATGGCGCAAAGTACCGATAGATGCCAGTGAGGGATGTGCAGGACTTTTTCAAAATTATACAATTGATGTATAATATAATCTAGTAAACGTATAGCCTATCTTCAAAGGAATTCCCCTTGTGGGTTTTCTCATAGGGCCGTATCTTAATTATCTATTCGTATATATCAATGATGAAAGAGAGTGGAATATAATGGGTCGTAAGTGGAATAACATTAAAGAAAAAAAAGCGTCAAAAGATGCTAATACTAGTCGGATTTATGCTAAGTTCGGACGGGAAATATATGTAGTGGCAAAACAAGGCGAACCAGATCCAGAATCCAATCAGGCATTAAGGGTCGTACTTGAGCGTGCGAAAACGTACAATGTTCCAAGAGCGATCATTGACCGTGCGATTGAAAAAGCCAAAGGCGGTTCGGAAGAAAACTATGACGAACTTCGTTATGAAGGATTCGGTCCCAATGGTTCAATGGTCATCGTGGATGCATTGACAAACAACGTGAACCGGACGGCTTCCGATGTACGTGCCGCATTCGGGAAAAATGGCGGGAATATGGGTGTCAGCGGATCTGTTGCTTATATGTTCGATGCAACGGCTGTCATCGGGATTGAAGGTAAAACGGCTGATGATGTTCTTGAACTGTTAATGGAAGCGGATGTTGATGTACGTGACATCATTGAAGAAGAAGAAAGTGTCATCGTTTATGCCGAGCCTGAACAATTCCATGCTGTACAACAAGCATTCAAGGATGCAGGAATCAGCGATTTTACAGTGGCAGAGCTGACGATGCTTGCACAAAATGACTTAACCCTTCCGGAAGATGCACAAGCACAATTCGAAAAAATGATTGATGCATTGGAAGATCTGGAAGATGTTCAACAAGTTTATCATAATGTAGATCTTGGGTGAATGATGAAATGAGCAGGCCTTTGCTATATGATCAAAGGTCTGCTTATTTCATTTAAAAGGAAAGAGCCTGTTCCGAATCACGAAACAGGCTCTTTCCTTTTGATTATTCACTTATGGTGATTCCGGAAAGTTCACGGTCTTTCTTTACCTTTTCCAATTCGGAAATAGTGACAAGTTGATAACCTTGGTCATGCAGTTGTTTAATGATTTTTCCTGCAGCCTGGGCGCTAGTTTGATAGATATCATGCATTAATATGACTCTGCCATCTTTGGCTTTGCTCATCACTTTGTTTACGATTTTCTTTTCATTGCGTTCTTTCCAATCCTCTGGATCGACATCCCAAAGGGAGACTTTCATATCCTCCATGAATTCCCGAACATTATGGTTAATCGCTCCATATGGGGGACGGACGAGATTCGGCTCAGTACCTGTAGCTTTTTTTACAGCGTCTTGGGTCTTTTCGATTTGATCTTCGATTTTGTTCTTGCTTAAGCGCGTCAGCTGCGGATGATCCCATGAATGGTTGCCGATCTCATTTCCTTCCTGCAGCATTTTTTGCAGAACTTCCGGATAATGCTGTACGCGGCTTCCAAGTACGAAAAACGTCGCGTGACCATCAAATTTTTTCAGGTCTTCCAGAATGGACATGGTATGACTTGGATGCGGCCCGTCATCGAACGTCAAGGCAATGACCTTTTTAGAAGGGTCGATCCATTCATTTTGCACGGGCAGTTTGGCGACGATATGTTTCGGCTGCCATTCCTTTACACGATCCTCATTCAAATCTTGACTTTGATATGAATCTAGCAAACTATCTTTAAAAAGATCCTTCTTGATGGCTATTGTATGGGTCTTGGTTGAATCATCAGCCTTAACGTAGAAAATGAGCGTATTTTTAAAGACTGAAAAAGAATTGAAGTTGGCTGCCTTCAGTTTGTTTTCCTTTTTAATGAGACTGTTTGAAATGCCTTCTTCTTCCTTCTGCGTTAACTCTTCAAAAACAATATCGGATAAAACGGATAAATAATCAGTATCCGTGGCAAAGATGTCTTCTATAGAGAGCTTTTGCTGAGATGGAATATCATAAGTGAAGATCTGGGTTCCAGACTGCTTCTTTCCTTCCACTTGCTCATATTTATCGAAGGAAATCGTAATGGTCTGTTGGCTGAAATGGAGGATCGTATAGGTGAGGTTAAGCTCGGAAGCTTTTCCGTCGGATGCTTTCCATTTCTTTTCATAATCCTTAATTTCTTTCTTTATGTAGGCTTCTAGCTGCTTGTCGATATTTTCTAAATGCAGAACAGGCCTGCTTGCTGAATACCCGCCTTTCGTATTATCTTTCACATACGTTTGAATATCGGCTTCTGGGTAATTTTTATCAGTTGTATAGGCCGAAACGGTTCTCTTCTTATCAAAAGCAAGGCTTTTAATGGCTAACCCCAGCGTTCCTACAGCAGCTGTTAGACATAATAGAAAAATAAAGACTTTTTTATAATTTAATTTCCTCATGATGCACTCCACCTCGATAATCATTCTACTATATAGACGCGCCAAAAGCCTTAAAAGTTTGTAAAAAATTTCATTTTTTTATATTTATATTTTTCCTTGCTCATTTTCAAACTTTTATGGCTGCACCAACGTCTATTCTTTGTACCTAGGATACGTAATTTAAATGTAAGGAGCTCTAACATGTAATGAAAAACCCAGATATGAATCAATTAATCGCGGCCCGGATAACCGAAAGGCAAGAGAATTTGTACAGACTTGCTTTTTACTATGTCAAAAACCAAGAGGATGCCCTGGATATCGTGCAGGAATCAATCAGGAAAGCGCTAGCCTCCAGCAGCAAAATCAAAGACGCCGCTTCTATAGATAGTTGGTTATATAAGATCATCGTCCGAACGGCACTGGATGTTTTGCGGAAGAATAAGAAACTGACCGTCGCCGATGATGAAACAATAGAATACTTGCGCCGCGGTGAGGAGGATCACTATCCTGACCTGGATTTGCAAAAGGCCCTGGAAGGACTTTCAGTCAAGTACAAAACGGTAGTCGTCCTCCGTTTCTTTGAGGACCTGAAGCTGGACGAGATAGCGGAAGTGCTGGAAGAAAACGTAAGCACGATTAAAACGAGATTATATAAGGCGCTGCAACTATTGCGGATCAACATGACTGAACGGGAGGAAACGAAAAGATGGAAAAAAAATTAAAAGATCTGCGGGAAGAATATCTTAAAATACCGATACCAAAGGAATTGAATGATGTCGTTCAAGCAGCCTTGAATGAAAAGCCAAGGAAGAAGCCGAGGGTTGGCAGGAATATCCTCGTGTCAGCGGCTGCAGCGCTCCTGATTCTGACAGCTTCCGTAAACATCAGTCCGGCAGCGGCGAAAGCCATGAGTGATATACCGATAGTCGAGAAGGTCATCAAAGTGATTACCTTCGTCGAATGGAAAGAAGAAGCGAATAATTCTTCGGCAGTAATCAAAACGCCTGTAATATCCGGTCTCGAGAATAAACAGCTCGAAGATAGCTTGAATGATAAATACTTATCGGAAAGCAAGCAGCTTTATAAGGAATTCACGGATTCCATGTCAAAACTGAAGGAAGGGGAAAAGGGCAATATCTCGGTGGAAAGCGGATATGTGATATTGACGGATAATGAAACGATATTATCCGTACAGCGTTATACGGATACGATTCAGGCGTCCAGTTCTACAGAAAGTCAATTCGATACAGTCGACAAGAAAAACGAAGTGCTGTTAACGCTAAATAGCTTATTTAAAAATGATCGCTATCTTCAGGTGATCAGCGAGAACATCAAGGAACAGATGAAGCGGCAGATGGCTGAAGACCCGGAAAAGATATATTGGGTGGAAGATGATGATTTTACTGCTTTTAAAGGCATCGATGAAAACCAAAACTTTTATATAAATGAAGATGGCAAGCTAGTCATCGCCTTTAACAGCTATGAAGCTGCGCCGGGGTACATGGGGGCCGTCGAGTTCATCATCCCGACAAAGGTGCTGTCAGACCTTCTTGTTGGCGATCAATATATCCATTAAAACGGCCCTATTGTAATTCTTATGACGGGCGGAAGGTTTTTAAAACGGCACAAAAAAGACGAACCACGTTACTTACTTACAGTAACCTTGGTTCGTCTCTTTTTTGTTCGAATTTCATCTGGTCCAGTTCCAGCCTCATTTTTTCCGTCTCCATAAGGAAGTTTTCATGTTTAAGTTTTTCAAGCTCCAGTTCAACTTGCAGCATCTTGTGTTTGGTTTTTGACTGTTTTTCGAAATGGCTTGTCAGTATGGCGATTATAGGGATGGAAAAAATCATCACCACGGTTATGATCCCGAACATTATGGTGCCTCCTCTTTTTTTATATCTATTATACGGTGAATAGAACGGTTGTGGTGGGGTTATTTCAAAATTTTCCATTTACTATACTCATTAATAAGTGCATGGCAACCAAAGTGATATTAAACGTAATACCATGGGGAAAGTTAGGGCAATATATCATTGATGACCGCTTTCTATTAGATTATATGGACTGTTTTTTAGTGCGAAATCCGGACTTTTGCTTGCATGGTGGAAAGTCACTTCTATTTATATTGAAATTAATTATTTAAATATACTAAATATTTGTTTACAATAGTGAAAATTAAAGTTATTATACAATAATAAAAGGAGGGCTAGGTATGGCAACGATAAATAAACAGAAAATTGTGGATAGTGTACCTCAAAAAGGTTTTTTTGGAAACCCTAAAGGATTATTCACCCTTTTCTTTACTGAGTTCTGGGAGCGTTTCTCCTATTATGGCATGAAGGCCATTCTTGTTTACTATATGTATTACGAAGTTTCTAAAGGGGGACTAGGCCTTGATGAAACGACGGCCCTTGCCCTTGTATCCATCTATGGATCTTTAGTATATATGTCAGGTATTATTGGCGGATGGCTCGCCGATAGGATTTTCGGGACTTCAAAAGCCGTATTTTACGGTGGTATCTTGATCATGCTCGGGCATATTGTCCTTGCTGTACCAGGCAGTCTTTCCATGTTCTTTGTTTCCATGGTACTCATTGTTCTGGGTACTGGTTTATTAAAACCGAATGTTTCCAGCATTGTTGGGGAAATTTACGCAGAAAATGATGAACGCCGGGATTCCGGTTTCAGTATATTCTATATGGGTATCAACATGGGTGCATTCCTTTCGCCGTTTGTTGTCGGTACAGTCGGAATGGACTACAGCTTCCATCTTGGATTTGGACTTGCAGCAATTGGTATGTTGATTGGACTCATCGTCTTTGTTACAACAAAGAAAAAGAACCTGGGCTTGGCTGGAACTCTTCCTGCTAATCCATTATCACAGAATGAAAAGAAAAAAGTATTCACTAAATTGGGGATAGCCGCACTTATCATAGCTGCCATCATCGGCATCACTGCTTCTGCAGGCATCTTAACAATTGAAACTTTTATTAATCTTGTAGGTATTCTAGGAATCGTAATTCCGACCCTTTATTTCATTTTCATGTATCGCAGCCCGAAAACGACTTCTGTTGAACGTTCACGCTTGATTGCCTATATTCCTTTGTTTATAGCAGCTGTCATGTTCTGGGCGATTCAAGAGCAAGGTGCTACAATATTGGCAAGCTATGCAGACAAACGGACACAGTTGAACTTTGCAGGATTGGAAATAAACCCGGCATGGTTCCAATCTTTGAACCCTTTGTTCATCATTACCCTTGCACCAGTATTCGCATGGTTATGGATTAAATTAGGAAAGCGTCAGCCGACCATTCCTCAAAAATTCTCAATAGGTCTACTGTTCGCCGGTTTATCATTCCTGGTGATCCTGCTTCCTGTTTATTTCGGTGGATCAGACGCATTAGTCAATCCGCTATGGCTAGTACTTAGCTATTTCCTTGTAGTGCTTGGAGAACTTTGTTTATCTCCTGTCGGACTTTCAGCAACTACAAAATTGGCTCCAGCCGCATTCTCGGCACAAACGATGAGTCTATGGTTCCTGGCAAGTGCAGCAGCACAAGCACTGAACGCACAAATCGTCAGATTCTACACACCTCAAACCGAAATGGCCTATTTTGGAGTGATCGGTGTTGCTTCTATAGTCCTTGGACTGGCTCTGATGGCCTTATCACCAAAGATTCAAGGTTACATGAAAGGCATTCGCTAACCCATTAAAAAAGATGACCTCCGAAATAACGGGGTCATCTTTTTTTCGTTTTTCGTGCCCTCGAAAATTCTCGAATGGGTGCTATATCGATTTTTATTTGAGGTCGTGATTCAAACCTTTAACTTTTTTTTAATAGGATCCACAGTGAACACTAAGACAAAAAATAAAATAATCTTGGGAATGGGCTCGATATCGAAGATAAAAAAATACAATATCCTAAAATGAAATATATCGAAAATAGAATACCTAAGTACAATTTATTTTTCATTTGAACCCTCCTAATATCTTGCTATGGAACGAGCTGAGTATCCATTCCAATTCCGCTTAACGCAATGGTCTTGCTTAGCTTTTTTTCCAGCTGCAGCGGCATTATTCCATTTAGAAGTTGAAATACCTAGTCCTATTGCGAAAACACCCATACCTGTACCTATATACTTATTAAACCAACCAACAGCAAGAGTTAATCCATTAACTTTGTTAGAAAATGAAGACATTTGAGCAGCTGCTTGAACATTTGGTACAATCATACTGAAAAATAAAGAAATACCCAAAAGAATAATTAATGCAGGGTTTACGAACATCTTATACCTTTTTATCATTACCTCCTCACTATATATCTAGTGATTCCGTAATAAACTAATTTTCAACTTGATAGATTCCAAAAGAGAGAAGTGGAATTTCAGAAATGATACGGTTACCATAAAGAACTAAGCGAATATGAAAAAAAAGAGCATCCTTTATAGGATTGCTCTTTTTTCCGGTTGTAAGAACCTTTTCCTCTTTTGTTTTTAACAATACGGGTGGAGGGGTCAAACGCCCAGCGCATTCGGCTATTTGCCATTTCACCAATGGTTTTCTTATTGGTTTTATTTGTTTTAGTCATTGAATATATTCCTGCTTTCATAGTATTTGAACTGAATTTTAGCTTTGTACACCTTTGTTTTTGCTCGCAATAATTGAAGCCGCAATTGCAAAGGGAAGTAAAAAGAAAGCCAATATTCCATATCCAGCTCCTTCAAACCCTCTGATGTTCACAAAACCGATGTAAAACAAAATAATTGAAGTTATAAAGGTTAATATGCCTGGTAAAAGCCTAACAAATAAAGATAAATGTAATTTCCTAAACCACCACGCTAAAAGTATTACTAGCATTCCAGGGACGCAAGCAACCAGGAGGGGGACTCCCAACATCATTTTGTAACCTCCTCAAATTCATTAAGTGAATAATACCATAATAAGTAAATTTCCTCTTGTATATTAGAATGAAAAGACTGCCGACAGTGGCCATTTTCTTGGATGCGTGCGTGAAGAAAACAAAAGTCGAACGTAAAGGTGAGGTAAATTAAAATTTTAATATTGTTGGATAGGGGTTCTATCTAAATTCTAAAACCAAGTTGATTGGAACAGGTGTACGAGACCCCTGCGGGAAAAGCGCGCCTAAGGGAAACCACGCAGGCGCAAGGCGCCGAGGAGGCTTCCCGACCGCCCGCGGAAAGCGAGTGCATGGAGTGGAAATCAACGCTCATTGTACAAGCCCTAATGACTGTAGAACAAAAGGGGTTTACCTAAAATTACAAAACAAAGTTGATTGGAGTGAAAGGTACGAGACCCCTGTGGGAAAAGCGCGCCTAAGGGAGACCCCGCAGGCGCATACCGCCGAGGAGGCTTTCCGACCGCCCGCGGAAAGTGAGTACATGGAGTGGAAATCAACGTTCTTTGTACAAGTTCCAATATACTGTAGACAAAAAGGGTTTACCTAAAATTTCAAAACAAAGTTGATTGGAACGAAAGGGACGAGACTCCTGCGGGAAAAGCGCGTCAAGGGGAGACCCCGCAGGCGCAAGGCGCCGAGGAGGCTCCCCGACCGCCCGCGGAAAGCGAGTGCCTGAAGCGGAAATCAACATCCAAATCGTACAAGCGATTAGAAAAGCTGGGGCAAAATGGGGGTCCACCTCTGTCCTTTATTTCACTTAATTTCTTTCTAGGATTCAACATCTGCCTCTTCATGAATAGCCAAAGATGTGTGATATCTTCGGTATAATTCATATGTTAATGAAGCTAAGAAAGGAAAGGACCGGATGAGCGCTACTCTTCCGGTTCTTTGTGTATCAGTTTGCTGCTGGGATCAATCCTTTATGAATGGAGACTTCCTGAATGGCATGGTAGACGGTTTCGACCATGAAATCGAGTTCCTTTTCTGACATGGAAAGGATCGGCATCATCGTGATGACTGGACCAAGTTCCCGGATGATCAGGCCATTTTCCCGTGTTGTATGGATGATTCCGGAAACGACATTCTCTTGGAGGGTGAACGTTTCTTTTGTTTGGCGGTCTTTAACGATTTCCACTCCAATCATGAAGCCGCGCTGGCGGATATCGCCGACTATCGGAAGTTCGTATAGCGCTTGCAGTCTTTGTGATAGGTATTTTGATTTTTTCTGGATGTCTTTAATGAGATTGCGGCTTTCCATTAGCTCAATATTCTTCAGGGCCAGGGCACAGGCAAGCTGATTTCCTGTATAGGTGTGACCATGATAGAAGGTTTTATGTTCTTCCCGTTCTCCCAAGAAGGATTGAAAGATCTGCTCGTTCATGATGGTGGCGGCGAGTGGCATATATCCCCCAGTGATCCCTTTACCCATACACATGATATCGGGTACGACGTCTTCCTGTTCGCAGGCAAACATCGTACCGGTGCGACCGAACCCTACAGCCACCTCATCACAAATTAAGAGGATATTGTACTTTTTGCATAATTGCCCGACCTCTTTCAAAAAGCCAAGGGGATGGGTAATGATACCTGCTGCTCCCTGCACGAGCGGCTCAATGATCAATCCTGCAATTTCCTCGGATTGTTTCTGCAGTAACTTCTCCAGTTCCTTCAAGCAATGGTTTTTCACTGCTTCTGGATCTCCATATTCAGTCATGTGATAGGCATATGGTGAAGGGGCTGAAATCCGTTGAAATAAGAGGGGCTTAAAGATTCTATGGAATAGATCCATTCCGCCCACACTCACGGCACCGACAGTATCACCGTGGTATGCTTCGTCAAGGGAGACGAATTTGTTTTTATTCCGATGCTTGACGGGATCGATATTCTGCCAATATTGATAAGCGACTTTAAGGGCGATTTCCACAGCGGCTGATCCCGTGTCGGAGTAAAAGACTTTCGATAAAGGACCAGGAGTGATCTCTGCCAGTTTTTTCGCCAGTAAGATCGATGGTACATTCGCAGATCCGAGCAGCGTCGAGTGCGCGACTTTATTCACTTGCTCAATTAGGGCGCCGTTTAATTCCGGCTCGTTATGCCCGTGAACATTCACCCATAATGAAGCATAGCCATCGAGGTAGCGTTTGCCATCCACATCAATCAGGTAGCTGCCTTCGCCGCGTTCGATGATAAGCGGTTTACTTTCCCGATACGTTTTCATTTGTGTGAACGGATGCCATACATATTCCTTATCCCATTGTTCTAAATCCTGACTGTTCATGCTTCGAACACCTCTTTCAGTTGTTGGGTATATACTTGATCACCAAGCAAATCAAGGATGCAGATCCTCAAGTCTTTTCTAACATCGGCCAGTGTCGGGATGCAGGCGAGGCCATTCAGCCCAGTCAGCTTTTCAATGGTTTCGATATTGTCTTGGTGAATCCGATCTTCTGCCCGGTAATGATTATACAAAATGGTTTTCACGTTTATATCATGGACTTGGGCATAAGAATGGGTCGTCACGACATCATGAATCGCCCCTAAACCGCTTGTGGATACGAAGAGGACAGGCATCCCGCAATCCCTTATGAAATCGGCCGTCATATAGAAACCTTCCGTTCGTTCAATAAGCGGCACAGCCAATCCTCCAGCGCCCTCGACTAATACGATGTCATACATTTCCTCAAGTTCATGAACCCTTTCCACGACTTTCTTCTCATCGATGAGACTGCCGGTTAATTTAATCGCCAAATGTGGGGAGGTTTCGGGTTCCAGTGTGTAAAACCCAGCTTCCTTTACACCGAGTTCCTTCTCAAACCAAGATATATCCGGGTATGTATGATTTTCCTCATTGATTCCAGTTTGAAATGGTTTGAATATCGTGACGCTTTTTCCCAATGTTTGAAGTGACAGATAGAGTGCACTCGTGACGACGGTCTTTCCAATATCCGTGCCAGTTCCGGTTATAAAGTAGGCTTGGCCCATGGATGATTCAGCTCCTTTACGTTTATATATCTTGCAATGCGCGGGCGTACTTGCTGAATGATGACAGCACATAGAATGCATAGCATTAAATCACCGGGTACAGGTAACAAGAAGCCGTAAAGAATCGTTTGGTTGATGGAAAGCGGCGTTTCCACAATCCACTTCATCGCACCATACAGCCAGATGCAGCCGAAAAGGTAAACGGTCAGCAAAGTGGCGGCATTAGCAAAGAATATGGAACGAATCGTGGCGAGGGAAAACCGGTTGATCAGCCATCCATTTACATAGGCTCCCAGTATATATCCGAGCAAATAGCCGAAAGTGGGTTTGAATATATAGCCGAATCCCCCGCCTTCAGCAAACACGGGCACCCCGATAAGTCCGATCAAGACGTAGCATAACTGACTGAGCATTCCAAGCCGGGGCCCCAACAATGCGCCTGCCAAATAGACTGCCAGAATTTGCAGCGTGAATGGTATGTAAGGGATAGGTATCTTAATAAAGGCGCCAATGGCAGTTAACGCGGTAAAAAGGGCCACATAAGAAATCGTCCTTGCTTTCAAGTTTTTAACCCCCTTTTTTGAAAGTGCTGGCAGAATGCCCACTATTAGTTTGCCTGATTCCTATTTTATATGTCAACTAATTTGTTATTTGGTTAACATATAAAATGCCAGTTTTCTTAGGATTTATAGGACAACTAGGAAAATATTGAAAAAAGGCCATTGAATAATATTTTGTTTGTATGTTATTATTCTAACGATATGTTAACTTAATATATTTTAGGTTAACAAATATTATCACTCCATTGATACTGCTAAATGTTAATTGCCCATTGAGGCTGATGGTGCACATGCAACCGATTGGTTGGAGGGAAAAGTGGTTTAGGTAAACTCGCGGCTGGAGCAGCAGGTTGCAGGAAGCGGGTCTATTACTGGATATCTTCCGTTTTATGTGCGGAGAACCGGAACAGGATATGTTCCTTTTCAAGGAATGGCGATTCGGCACACAATAAAAGAAAAGAGGGATAGGTTTGGAAACATTGGTAAGGGATTGGAAGATGTTAGCGGAGAACGTTATCAAAGGATATAAAGTGACGGAGGAAGAGGCATTATCCATCGTCCAAGCCCCAGACGAAGAGGTTTTGGAAATTCTGAATGCAGCCTATCTCATACGTAAACATCATTATGGGAAAAAGGTAAAATTGAATATGATCATCAATACGAAATCAGGATTATGTCCCGAGGATTGCGGCTACTGCTCGCAGTCGATCGTGTCGGAAGCCCCAATCGATAAATATGCTTGGCTGACTAAAGAAAAGATTGTCGAGGGAGCGCAAGAATCCATTCGCCGGAAAGCGGGTACTTATTGCATCGTTGCTTCTGGCCGTCGTCCGACCAACAGGGAAATCGATCATGTCATTGATGCAGTAAAAGAAATCCGCGAAACAACGGATCTTAAAATCTGCTGCTGTTTAGGTTTCCTGAATGAGGAACATGCCGGTAAACTAGCGGAAGCAGGCGTTCATCGCTATAACCACAACTTGAATACATCACAGGAAAACTACAGTAAAATTACATCGACACATACATATGAAGACCGGGTAGATACAGTGGAAGCTGTGAAAGAAGCCGGAATGTCCCCATGCTCTGGAGCCATTTTCGGAATGGGCGAATCTGAGGCGGAAGCGGTGGAAATCGCTCTATCCTTACGCAGCCTTGATGCAGATTCCATTCCTTGTAATTTTCTCAATGCAATTGACGGAACGCCGCTTGAGGGAACTTCCGAGCTGACCCCCACTAAATGCCTGAAATTGATTTCGATGATGAGATTCGTTAATCCAAGTAAGGAAATCCGCCTGGCCGGCGGCCGGGAGGTCAATCTCCGTTCCATGCAGCCCATGGCACTTTATGCAGCCAATTCCATCTTCGTTGGCGACTATTTAACGACAGCTGGTCAAGAACCCACAGCGGACTGGGGAATCATCGAAGACCTGGGATTTGAAATTGAAGAATGTGCCCTTTAATTGATAAAGAAGATTATTGAGAGAAACTAAAAAAACACCCTTAGGGTGTTTTTTTTCAGTTTGTCGACTAAAGGGGTGGTTTGGTCCCACCCCGAACCATAATCTTAAACATAACTAGTTTATCCTTCAGAGTTTTTTACAGTAATCCTTAAAGGATGGAAGAAATTTGCGGGACTCCTGCCGAATAACTG
>NZ_JVPL01000222.1:0-997 GCF_001054655.1 Bacillus sp. 220_BSPC | reverse complement strand
TCGGCAGGAGTGTCGCTTATTTCTTCCATCCAATGAGGATTACAGGTGAAGAACTTAAAGGATAAACTAGTCTTAAACTTGGTTCCGAATAGACCAGCCTACAGTTTGTTCTAGAAAACATTCCAGCTGATTTCAGAATTCCGGCTCCCTTTCCGCCGACTGTCTGCTAAGCCGCATCAAAGCGAGCGCCTGTGTGGTCTCGGCTAGACAGTATTTCGGCAGGAGTGTCGCTTATTTCTTCCATCCAATGAGGATTACAGGTAAAAAAAACTTAAAGGATAAACTAGTCTCAAACTTGGTTCGTTATGAAACCGGCCTGCAGTTTGTTCTTATAAAACACAAAGTTGATTGGAACGGAAGGTACGAGACTCCTGCGGGAAAAGCGCGGCATGGGAGACCCCGCAGGCGCGCCGAGGAGGCTCCCGCCCGCCCGCGGAAAGCGAGTGCCTGGAGTGGAAATCAACGTTCCCATTTTATAAACCCACCAAAAAAGACTGTCGGCAAACAAATATTATCTAGTTTGTAGACAAAAGGATTCTATCTAAATAAAACAAAGTTAATTGGAACGAAAGGTACGAGACTCCTGCGGGAAAAGCGTGGCCGAGGGTGGACCGCCCGCGGAAATCGAGTGCCTGGAGTGGAAATCCACGATCAGATTTACTAACCCTCAAACGTTCGAAACCATATACCTTAGGGTATTTATATATCATGATAACAAAGCGGATAACCAAGTGCGAAATGAGGAAGGAAAATGAATGATGAAGACCACAATAAATGAAGTCTTGAAAGAAAATGTAACGGATATTTTGAAATTGCGAATAAACGAAAAGCAAAGGGCTTACATCGAAACGACTGAACAATGTTTAAAAGACGCTAAGGAATGTAAATATTACAGGCCAGTCGGGCTCTATTATGATGATATCTTGGTCGGCTTTGCGATGTATGGTTTTTTCCCTGGGGAAGGCGAAAATGGCAGAGTGTGGTTAGACCGCTTTTT
>NZ_JVPL01000221.1:0-2622 GCF_001054655.1 Bacillus sp. 220_BSPC | reverse complement strand
ACTGGATCATTGCAAATAAAAAGACCACAAGTCTTGACTTATTAAAAGTCTACTTGTGGTTTTTAATCCCCTCTTTTTAGAATGATTGCTATTTAATAGGTGCACTTTTATTGGCAGGAGTATCCATCACATTCTCCATATAGTTTTTACCCCATTCATACATGGAATCGAGTATTGGCATTAAGCTTTTTCCTTGTTCGGTCAATGAATATTCTACTTTTGGCGGAACAACAGGATAGACTTTTCGTTCAACAATGAGGTCTTCTTCTAGCTCGCGTAATTGGTTAACAAGCATTCATTGAATAATGCCCGGCATAAGAGCCTTCAGCTCACCAAATCGCTTCGTTCCCTCTTTTCCTAAATGCCACAAAATCAGCATTTTCCATTTACCGCCAATAACATAAAGCGTTAATTCTTTTTCACAGTTAAACATTTTTTCCTGCATACGTGACATTTGTTTCACCTCCACTTCTATATAGAATAACACATAGTATACTTTTTAACACTATGTAACAATAAAGTGCGTACTTTCACACTTTTAATATACACATTATACTAACACTGTAACATTGTTAACAAGAGCATTGGTTACGGCTACCAGGAGAAATGAAAGTGAACAATGGGCATTATTACTACTGTGCAACAAGCTTAAAAAATTATGAGGAGTGAAACATAGATGGAATTACAATTAGCATTAGATTTAGTCAACATTCCAGAAGCAATCGAATTGGTAAAAGAAGTAGAGGAGCATATTGATATCGTAGAAATCGGAACACCGGTTGTGATCAACGAAGGTCTCCATGCTGTAAAGGCAGTAAAAGAAGCATTCCCTAACTTAAAAGTATTAGCAGACCTGAAAATTATGGATGCTGCTGGATATGAAGTGATGAAAGCTTCCGAAGCAGGTGCTGATATCATCACTATTCTTGGAACGGCTGAAGATATGTCGATTAAAGGTGCTGTAGAAGAAGCGAAAAAACAAGGTAAAAAAATCCTTGTCGATATGATTGCGGTAAAAGACCTTGCTGGACGTGCTAAAGAAGTGGATACTATGGGCGTGGATTATATTTGTGTTCACACGGGCTACGATCTTCAAGCAGTCGGAAAAAATTCTTTTGAAGATCTACAAACCATCAAAAGTGTGGTTAAAAATGCTAAAACGGCCATCGCAGGCGGCATTAAATTAGAAACACTTCCAGAAGTCATAAAAGTAAATCCGGACCTTGTCATTGTAGGCGGCGGGATTACTGGACAAGCTGATAAAAAAGCTGCTGCTGCCAAAATGCAACAAATGATCAAAGAACAAACGGTTACAGCAGGTTAATCCTAAGATGCAGACGACTCAATATTTAGCAGAAATCTTAAAAGAGCTTAATCATTCAGCCGACTTAATCTCAGATGAAGAAGCTGAAAAACTCGTCAACGGGATACTTGAATCGAAAAAGGTTTTTGTCGCCGGTGCAGGCAGATCCGGATTCATGGCCAAATCCTTCGCCATGCGGATGATGCATATGGGAATTGATTCTTATGTAATCGGTGAAACTGTAACTCCCAACTTTGAAAAAGAGGATATCTTAATCATCGGATCCGGATCCGGGGAAACGAAAAGCTTAGTATCCATGGCTGAAAAAGCAAAAAGCATTGGTGGTAAAATTGCAACTGTCACGATATTCCCTGATTCCACTATTGGACAGTTAGCAGATATCACCATTAAATTGCCTGGATCCCCCAAAGACCAATCAGAGGGCGATTATAAAACCATCCAACCAATGGGCTCACTATTTGAGCAGACCCTTTTACTTTTTTATGATGCCGTCATCTTGAGATTCATGGAGAAAAAGGGATTAGATACCAATAAGATGTATGGCAGACATGCCAATCTTGAATAAAACATAGTCCTAAGTATGTAATAACCAAAAGACCGCAAACATACTAAAGAAACTTTGCGGTCTTTTGGTTAGTCTTTAAAACATTATTTTGTTATTATTAACAATTATTCTAAAATTTTTTAAAAAGGAATGGTATCATGATTTCATTAAAAGGAAAAACTGCTTTAATTACTGGGGCAGGCAGAGGAATCGGGCGTGCTACTGCGATTGCTTTAGCAAAAGAAGGAGTTCATTTAGGATTGATTGGATTAACGATGTCAAATCTTGAAAAGGTAACCGCGGAACTAGAGCAATATGATGTGAACGTTTCAGCAGCAACAGCAGATGTAGCCAATCTTGAAGCAGTTCATCAAGCTGTTGAACACATCAAATCAGACCTAGGTTCTATTGATATTTTAATCAACAATGCAGGTATAGCTAAATTTGGCGGTTTTCTTGATTTAACTCCTGAAGAATGGGAAAACATCATCCAAGTAAACTTGATGGGTGTATATAATGTAACAAGAGCCGTTTTACCTGATATGATTGAAAGAAAATCAGGAGATATTGTGAATATCTCCTCAACTGCGGGCCAAAAAGGAGCACCTGTTACAAGTGCTTACAGCGCTTCTAAATTTGCTGTTTTGGGACTAACGGAATCACTCATGCTAGAGGTAAGAAAGCATAATATCCGTGTAACGGCTTTAACACCAAGTACAGTTGCAACTGATTTGGCCATTGAAACCAATCTTAT
>NZ_JVPL01000220.1:0-3319 GCF_001054655.1 Bacillus sp. 220_BSPC | reverse complement strand
AGAAATTAGGGTTACGCCCATCTATGTCAAGACGAGGAAACTGTTGGGACAACGCACCACAGGAATCATTCTTTGGCCATCTTAAAGACGAGTCCTCTATTAAAGCATGTACAAGTCTAGATGAGTTAAGAAAAGAAATTAAACAATATATGATTTATTACAATCATTATAGATATCAGTGGAATTTAAAAAAGATGACCCCTGTTCAATATAGAGATCATCTTCTTAAAACTGCCTAGGTTTTTTTAATGTCCTTTACAAAGGGTACACTTTACATCATTAAAATTGAGAAATTGGGTTTTTTTCTGTAATCCTCATTGGATTGAAGAAATTTGCGACACTCCTGCCGAATTACTGGCTAGCCGAGACACCAAATGCGTTTGCTAAAATGCGGCTTGGCAGACAGTCGGCGGAAAGGGAGCAGATTTCTAAAAACTGAACTTTTTAAATAAAAAACTTCAGCCAAACTGAGTTTTCATCGAGTTTGGCTACAGTCTAAAAGCCCGTGTATATAACACGGGCTTTCTTCATTATTTTAAATCCATTGGATTATATAATTCCACGTCAGGATTTTTATCTTGGAACCAACGAAGTGCAAACTCATTTTCAAATAAGAATGCATATTTATCAAACCGGTCCTTAACAAGGATGCTTCTTGAGCTATGAAGATTTTCATCAAGCTTTTCATCCTCAGCCCAGCGTGTAATCTTGCTGCCCATGCGCTCCATCACGACTTCAACATTATACTCGTTCCTCATTCGATGCTCGAATACTTCAAATTGAAGCTGCCCAACCGCACCAAGCAGATATTCTTCCATCCTAACCGTTTTGAAGAGCTGAATTGCCCCTTCTTGTACAAGTTGGTTAATACCTTTATGGAAATGTTTCTGTTTCATGACGTTTTTAGCTGTTACCCTCATGAATAGTTCCGGCGTAAACTGAGGCAGCCTTTCAAACTGAAACATGTCTTTGCTTGTAGTGATCGTATCACCAATTTGGTAATTACCAGTATCATATAAACCGATGATATCTCCGCTTACCGCTTCATTTACGGTGTTTCGATCATCAGCCATGAATTGAGTAGAGGAAGAAAGGTTGATCGGTTTCCCTGTCCTGCTCAAGTTGACGCTCATTCCACGCTCGAATTTACCGGAGCAAATGCGAAGGAAAGCGATTCGGTCACGGTGTTTTGGGTTCATGTTCGCCTGGATTTTGAAAATGAAACCGGAAAAATCATTGCTGACAGGATCCATTTCACCTGAGGTTGTCATCCGTGCTTGTGGAGCTGGTGCAAACTTCAGATAAGCATCCAAAAACGTCTGAACACCGAATGTCGTTAAAGCACTTCCGAAAAATACAGGACTAAGTTTACCATTCGCGATATTTTCTTCAGAGAATTGGTTACCCGCTTCCGTCAACAGCATGATTTCTTCCAAAGTTTGCTCATATAACTGGGAATCCTTAAGTTTATGATCCACTTCGAGTTCACCATCTTCATTCAACGGAAGGAAACGCTCTTCCCCTTCAGTTTTGAACTGTTCAATCCGATTGTTGAACCTGTCGTAAATGCCCACGAAGTCTTTTCCCATCCCGATCGGCCAGTTCATTGGATATGTTTCTATTCCTAATACCTCTTCAAGTTCGGCAAGCAATTCTAGCGGTGTTTTACCTTGTCGGTCCATTTTATTGATAAAAGTGAAAATCGGTATACCCCTCATCCGGCATACTTTGAATAATTTAACCGTTTGATCCTCGATACCTTTTGCCGAGTCGATGATCATCACGGCGCTATCAACAGCCATCAGTGTACGATATGTGTCTTCACTGAAATCTTGGTGGCCCGGTGTATCGAGAATATTGACACGGAAGTCATCATAATCGAATTGCATGACTGAAGATGTAACGGAAATTCCCCGTTGCTTTTCAATTTCCATCCAGTCACTGGTTGCATATTTCCCTGTTTTTCTAGCTTTAACTGTTCCGGCATCCCGGATCGCGCCGCCAAACAGCAATAATTTTTCTGTCAAAGTCGTTTTCCCGGCATCCGGGTGAGAGATGATTGCGAAGGTCCGTCGGGATTGAACCTCGTCTTTTAAATTAGTCATAATATGTTCCTTTCATTATTGGAGTCATCAATAAAAAAATTTATAGGAGGTTTATTGTATTTTTTACATTGGAATGGCAACCTTTCTTTGTATGCAAAAATCCTGATCATACACAATATATGTAAGAAAAAATATATCATAAGGCTTAAGCCTTGGCTACTCAGCATTCATTTCAATCAACCTTTCTATTTTAACACGATATGAAGGAAAGATGTAGAGGTGAATGAAACACCCATTAGGGGATTTGTTCAGATGGCAAAACAAAAGACGCTTAATCAGCGCCCCTTATCTTGATCCATATGATTACCGTTCATTTATTCATGGTTTATTTATTTACCTTGCCGTTTTAAACGATTTTTGATTCCGCTTGTTCTTCCAGCGTTTTTTTACTTCCTTGAATATGATTGGAGCAGCAAAAATGAGAGCCCTTTTTAATAATTTCTTCATTTTTCATCAGTCCTTTCTTTCTTATCCTATACCCGATTATTTTCGCAGAAAACTTTAATGCCAAATTGTTTTCCTGATTTCAACCATAAAGGCATTTCATTTTGGACATGGAATCCCCCGTCAAATTTCAATCAAGGAAAATCCCGTGCGACAATACCGTTATATTTCCCCGTATAAAACCTGTCTAATATTATTTTCCCCAAATGGGAATGTATAAATTACTTCCATTTGTTTTATCCTTTATAAAGGTGGGTATATACTAAAAAAATGGAAATTGCTCCAGAGGTTACGGTGGTAATTTTTCCTGTAGGCTTTCACATATTATCAAGCATCGTCGTATGATAATTTAACTTGAATGAGGGTGCTGGATAATGTGTGAAATTGATTTTTCCATCTAGGTAAAATCATCACCATTAATATTTTTTAACTTTTTAGGAGGATTCATCGAATGACAGTAACAGGTAAAGTGAAATGGTTCAATAGTGACAAAGGATTTGGTTTCATCGAAGTACCAAACGGAGATGATGTTTTCGTACATTTTTCCGCCATTCAAGGAGAAGGTTTCAAAAGCCTTGATGAAGGTCAAGAGGTTGAATTTGAAATCGAAGAAGGAAACCGCGGACCTCAAGCTAAAAACGTCGTAAAACTCTAAAGCATAGATACACAAACATAATTGATAGGCAATGCAAAAGGATGCCGCCCATATCGGGCGGCATCCTTCAGTTTGTAGACAAAAGGGGTTCGGAATTAAAAAATTCTGAACCCCT
>NZ_JVPL01000219.1:0-3867 GCF_001054655.1 Bacillus sp. 220_BSPC | reverse complement strand
CATTATACACACCCTGAGTTTCAACGGCGAGTAAAGAAACTAGGACTCATGTAATATATGTTCCGGAAAGGAAATTGTGGGGATAATACCCCCATGGAATCTTCTTTGGCCATTTTAAAGATGAAGTGGATTATTTAGTGTGTCAAACATTTGAAGAGTTACACCTCATCATTGAAGAATACATAGAGGAATATAATACAAATCGTTACCAATGGAGCTTTTAAATAGAGTGACTCCCACAATATGGGAGCCATTGGTTAGCTGTATAAACTATAGGTATTTTTTTAGACTGTCCATTTTATCCAGCCAGAGGCTGCATTGAATATGTTCAAGCTAGCTGTTGTTTAACCGGTTTCATTTCGTCGATAACAATATCTCCGTCTTTTACTATTAACTTACCATCAAGGTATAAGGTACAATTTTTCATTGGTAAATCAAGATGGCATGGGGTATCGTTGGATCCACCTAATTCAGAATTCGGTCCTAAGGAGAATAAGACATTTCCATAGAATGCACGCCCGTCCATACCAAATACTTGATCGTCAAACGCCATACTATGCCATTGTGCCCTTTCGTTTAGTCCCCAGCCAATGTGGGATATTGCATAAGCTTGAGGATCATTAAAGCTTTCTATATACTCCCTCATTAGCATGGCATCAAACCCACCTTCTATGTTCGTGACATAACCATCTTTTATGGTTAATTGTATCGGGTCTTGTAAATACCGGTTAAAAGGGAAGAAAATATCACCTTTGTCCATAACAACAATCCCATCAACTCCACCATCGTTGGAAGTCGCTGCAGAAAAACAACTTGGCAAGTGATCCCATCTTCCTGGCTCGTCAGCAAATCCGTACTCAGTAAGGATTGGGTATTGTCCCAACTGGTATGTGACATCTGTTCCCGCCTTATTGGTCACTCTTAGTTCTTTTGCATTTTTTAAAAGATTGGTAGCATATAGCACCCTCTCTTTATCGCTTTCTTTTGGAAACATCCTTTTGATTACATCAAAAGGTTCAACCACTAATAATATTCTTACGCCTGCTTCTTGAAGTTCCAACTGTTCTTTTGAAAATAAGAGAAGGACTAGGTCAATGACAAGATCCGCCTTTTTTAAACATTCCACAGCAACTCGATTATCCGTTAAAGGAGTGATGCCAAACGAGCCTGCACTTCCTTTTTTGGCTGGTGGAAGTTTCAATTCAAAAGCATTCGCCCCAATTTGGGAAGCAGCCGTTAAAAATGCTTTAGCATAATCGGCCCTAATTTCGCCCGAGGTTAATACGGCCATCGTTTCAGATGGCTTTAGTTTACATAATTCAAGTTCTTTTTTGAATAGATCAACCATTTCATCAAATTCAATAGTCATTTATAAACATCCCTTCTATATTAATTTTTTTGTTTTTCAATAAAGGAAATAATATAATCAGCGGTCTGTTCAGGTGCATCTTTATACACCATGTGCCCGACTCCTTTAACTCTTATCACTTCCATTGAAGGGTTTATTGTTTTCAACACCTGTAGTTCACTTTCACGGATGGTATCTCCATGTTCGGCAGCCAAAAGTATTGCGGGTGAAGTAAGCATTTTCATATATACCTGAAAAGGCTCCATTAACAATGATTCGTAAGATTCAATTATCGCTTGTACTCTGTTATTCCGATACTCTTCAGCTCTTTCGGCTACCTGTTCTTCAGTGAAAGAAGGGAAAAAACTTCGGAATAATTCCATTTCTCCCTGATCAACCGCCTCCTTTTGTTTTAAAAACATGGACAACGGATTTGGATATACCTCTCTCTGACCGGGACCGTTAATTGGAGGATCAATTAATACCATACCGGAAATAAGAGAGGGATATTGGCTACCAAAAGCAGCAGCAATTCTAGCTCCCATGGAGTGCCCGACCAAAATCGGAGAAACTGGATTCTCTACTAATGCATTCACTACATTCAACAAGTCTTCGGTATAATCTTTTAACAAATAACCTTGTTTAGGAGAATCGGAAAGCCCCCTTCCTCTTATATCCATTGACAATGCATAGTACTTTTCCGGCATCATATTTAAGATTTTTACAAAGGAATAACTATAACTGGTGATTCCAGGCAAAAAGATAACTGGGATACCACCTTTATCTCCTTTAGTTATAAGGTGGATTCTCGCATTTAGTCCCTTTACAAATAAGTCCTCAAAAGAATGATTTTGATTCATTTCTACTTACTCCTTCCAACAAAAACCCCAAAAATTTGTACAATGCATCTGTCTATTAATCTCTATAATTTTGTTTTTTCGAAGAATTTTTAACCACCATGCATCAAGACCTCCATGATGTAACCATTTTTACATAAAATGCAGCCTTCTATAAGATGAGCAATCATAGTCTATTAAATCATTACATTTTTTAACTTTGTGAATTCACATCAGCCCTGTTAGAATCATTTGCATAAAGAACATATTCGCTTATTCCATCCCCATCTGAACATGATGTCTTGAAGTGGAAAACCTAAAATCTTTTAAAATTTTCAATTTTACTGGTTCGCAGTATAGTTTAACTAAGTATAAGGGAGTGGACTAAAGTTTTTAAAGAGCTTGGATGAACGATTTTTGGTACATATGAACTCCAAGTTTCCATGTGAATATTTAATCTAGAGTAAGACCTATCGATTTACGGATTTGGTTCATGAAAGGGGTTCTATCATATTCATGGTACAGACGCTCACGAAGTAATGGCGCTGGCAGGGCATTCACGTTCTCAAATAGACCGATGCGGCCCGCATGGGAATCCGTGGTAATATCCCAAATAAAGTTCATCAATAAGTTCTTCTGCTTCGATGTCATTCCCCGGCCAAAGAGAAGCTCTTCTAGCTTCCCGCCAATAAACGGGTGGTCATAGTCTTTTTCGGAAAATCTCATAACCAAACCTTGTCCGCATAATTCTTGGAGATGATGGATAATTTGCGGATAGTGCGTGATACCGTATAGACGTCCCGCTGTAAGCATATTGACATCCGGCCACATGACATCATCTGGAGTCGGTTTTGCTAACTCTTCAGACGCTAATACATACGCTCTTAACGTTTGAGCATATTGGATGACTTCGGATACGATGGAACGAACCCCTGGGATTTTCCCTGTTCCCAGTGTATCTACTATCAGTTGGGCTGCCCCGGCATACATTTCAGCCTTGGTGGCTAAACGGGAGAGCACGTGCCAGTGTACTCCTAATACGACGCCTCCGTACAATTCATTGAGTTCTGGAACTCCATAGTTGAAAATTCTCCACTTTTCMACAAAGACGTTATCAAAGATCAAGAAGGAATCCATTTCTTCCCCGCGTGATTTGATTGGGTGATCAAAAGAAAGGGCGGGATCCGTAGAGACTGTTTCCCGGCAGACAATGTGGATGCCCGGTGCATTGATTGGAACAGAGAGCCATAGGGATTCTTCAGCTAACAAACCCGGGCGCATTAGGTTAGAGAGGATCATTTCATTGCCTTGAGCAGAAATAGAGCCTACCGCCTTCGCTCCGCTAATGTAGATTCCTTCTTCCGTCTCTTTCACTACCCTCAACAGGGCAGGAGTAGAATCTCCCCCTTTGATTTTGTTTCCTAATTCCTCATCGAACAGGCGGGCGCCTGCTGCGGCGGCTTTGGAACGGTCATTTTGAGGATCCACTAATACTTCAGGTCCCATCAGGTTATTTTTCTGTGCATAGTCGATATAGTGAAGAACATTTTCTGCATATTCTGGTCTTTTGCTGCGGAATTGGGAAAGATGAGCTGCCATGCCTACAGGCACGAGTGGCGCCAAATCGAACGGTCGGCCAAACACCCCGAAGGTTTCCTGCGCGATATAGTCGGTCACTTCCCG
>NZ_JVPL01000218.1:0-24031 GCF_001054655.1 Bacillus sp. 220_BSPC | reverse complement strand
TCCTCGGTTAGCTGGTTGCCGAACATGTCTTTGCCTGTGGCCGCTTCACCAAGGCCGTTGGCTGCGAGGAGTCCGTATATTCCGTATTCGGTTTTCTGGAGGAGGCTAAAGCCTTTTGTCGTTTTATAGGCATCGAGCGCGTGGTCTGCTGCGTTGAGCCCTTTCGCCGTTTTGTAGATGGCGCTGCCGCCTTTGATGGCCCGGCCGGCCCAGCCGACGACGGGGATGAATCCAGCGGCGGCCATGGCGCCGGCGGCGATTCGTTCGGCATCGGACAGCTTGCGGCCCGTTACTGGATCGACTCCGGTCGAGGCCCTGATTGAATCATAATAACCCGTGAATTCCCCTGTAAAGGTTTTTGTCGTATCCCAGGCCTTTTCGTACCATGGACGGTTTTCGAGTTCTTCCATTTCCTGTTCGATTTTCCGGGCTTCTGCTTGTTCCTTTTTGAAGGTCTGATAGTCTTTCATCTGACCGGCGACTTCATCCTTTACTTGATAGACGTCACTGCTCTTGAATGCCGATTGGTTGAATGTCATCGGCGATATGTTGCCGTCCTGTTTGGTGGCATCAAGCAAGGCACGGAAGAGGCCAACGGCCACGTTTTCCTGCCCGATGGACACATCATATTCCTCGACCAATTGCCGGTCGACATTCTCGACCTTTGTCACGGTGTCATCCAGCCTGTGCCCGGCCAGCGTGATTTTTTCATTAAAGTCCTTTTGGTCGAACATATCAAGGGGCAGGATATCGTCAATGCTATTCAGGATCCTTTGAAGGTCGTTCGCTTGTTCATCGACAAGCGACTTCGCTTGGTTGATGCCGTTTGAGACTTCGCCATCTAAAAAGGGGACCTCGACCACCGTATTTCCGGAGAGGTCCGCTTCTTCCAGACTGGCCGGTATGCCTTCCAAAAAACTGATCTGGGTCGTGAATAGTTCCATCCAGGCGTCCGCCACCTCGATTTGTGCTTCATAGAAGCTTTTGATGGCGGTAGCACCGGCTCCCTGGAACTCGTCATCCAGGCCGACGATGCCCTGAAATTCCTTTTTCAGGGCTGTGACTTCCTTCTTTAGTTCTTCATATTGCTTGGCGCGCGACTTTGTTGCGGCCGTCAATGTCTCGGCTTCATATATCTTCATCGCTGATACCCATGTGAAGACGTATGGGCGATGGCTTCATCCTGTTCTTTTAATAAGTCAATGTTGGCACGGGTATCTTCCACATTTTTCTGGACGATTTTGATATATTGCTCAAAGACCTTCTCCAGGTTCGTTTCGCGATCGATCCATTTCGATGTGAATTCCAATTTATTGTTGCCAAGCTCGCCTGCCGGCAAATTTCCAAGCGTGACTGTACCAAGTGCCGTCTTCACTTGATTGACTTGCTTCGTTACGGCAGGATGATTCAGTTTGATTGTCGTCATTAAAACAACCACCCTTTTAAATATGATATTTTGCTTTCCAATTGATCTATGACGGCTTCTCCTTTGCCTAAAAGAACATCCGCCTCATGTGCTATCGTACCTGCTGCACTCAGAGCCTTTTTCTCTATATTAAGCATCATGATTTTACCGTCGATTTTCTCTTGATAGTCATCATAATCATCATGAATGATCGTTGACATTGCCTTGTATGCATCACTGCGGGCATCTTGAAAGTCTTCTGCACGGTTTCCCGTCCAGCTTTTTGCCAAGTCCGGATTTTTAATTTTAGCTATTTCCCCAAGACAAACATTCTGTTCTTCTTTGATTTGTCTTTTTGCCTGCTCCAAACGATTGATTTTTTCATTCACATCGGAAGTTTTACTAGAGAGGGCAGAGTGAATTTCACTCAATGAATTTGCATACACCTAAAAAATCACCTCAAACATACTATTCTCATTATGTAGACTGTCATATTTTTCATTATTTTTTTATTATAAGGATTATAGTCTTAGAGTTAAATAGGGATAAATAAGCTATTTATGCTAAAGAATTAGGGAATTCAGCCCGCGCGCTCCAATTCCTGATTAGACTTTTTACCCCTACATTTCCATTTTTAAACATAAAGAAAGGGTGCAGGCTGCACCCTCTGAATATTTACTGCATTATTTGAATTCCTTTTCGCCAAATAAATGCGGAACTTTCACCTTTTTCCCTTTTTTATGATTGAAATCAGGTTTTTTAGCTTCGATTTTTGCTTGGTCATAAACAGCTGTGCCGACAATTTCAGCAACATCTTGAAGTTTTTCTTTTGAGATTTTATCAATGGTATCATCAGGAGTATGATACCAAGGTTCTGATGGACTGTGGATGAATAAAGCAGCGGGTATTCCAGCCTCAGCAAATGACACATGGTCACTTCTGCCGCCTTGTCCATATGGAGTCGGCTCACCATTCAGTCTTGTACTTGATGCCTGGGCCAGCTCGGTTACAAGGTTCATTTCTCCATCATTAGTCAAAATGACCAAATCTCCGGCATCCCTGCTTCCTACCATATCCAGATTGAAATTGGCAATGGTCCGCTTGATATCATCATCAGGAAGATTGTCCACATAATGCTGCGAACCCAACAATCCATTTTCCTCTGCCCCAAAGGTGACGAAGCGAATTTCCGTATCTGTAGGAAGATTCTTCAGAACACGGGCAAGTTCAAGGGTGACGGATGTTCCAGATGCATCATCATTCGCTCCGGGTGCCCCCGCGACGGAATCATGATGTCCGGTGATATAAATGAGATCGCTCTTTTTTGCTTTATTGTTCTTTGTTGCTTTTTTCGTTGCCACTACATTATAAGAGGTTTTTTCTCCTGAATGGGCTCCTTCAATTTTTAATGATGCTGTCAATTTGACTCCATCATTCAATTTTTCCAAAAGGGCTTCTCCATCCTTTTTGGTGATCGTGACGGATGGAATAAACCTGTCATTATCCTCTCCGAGTGTCCCGTTTAATTCCCCATCTGCATTATTGAATAGGATGACTCCCGCTGCCCCTTTTTCCGCTGCATTCAATACTTTCTCTGCAAAAGTGAGGTTCCCTCTTTGTATAAGGGCAATCTTCCCTGCAACATCGGTTTCCTCAAGCTCTTCTTTTGTTCCTAAACCGGCATATACAACGTCACCGGATAGGTCCCCATTAACTGAATAGGTTAAATGGTTTGCTTGGATTTCCCCATCAAATCCGGCAACGGATAGCTCGACCAGATTTGGGTCTGTATAAGATAAAAAACTGAACTCTTCGATATCGGCTTTATAGCCATAAGATTGGAATTGCTTTTTGATGAATTGGACGGCTTTATACTCAGAATCCGTACCGGCCACCCGAGGTGTTTGTGAGAGGTATTCAATATTCTTGTAGATATTATCGGCATCGATTCTTTTAATGACTTGCTTGTCCGTGGATGGCTTAGATATCACCGGCGATGAATGCGGTGCTGCTAAAGCGGTGGTTGTCCCCGCTGTCCCGAGTGTCAATGCTGTAATTAATGTTAACGACAGAAATTGTTTTTTCATAGATTGCCTCCCAGTTTAATAGTTTCTACCATTATTTTACAATATATAGAAAATACTAACTAGGTAGGTTTTTCCTAATTTTGCATGTCTAAAGTACCGATTTTACAAATACAAGAAATTATCAGGTGATTTGACCTGTACCAAAAGTCTTTATCCATTCGATACTTTGTCATAATATATAAAAATACCTGTAATCCAAACAGGATTTTCGCACTTTTTCGGGAAAATAATACAGAAGATATTGAATTTTCACAGGGAGAAGGCGCAAAGATGTCGATAACTAAATTCGTGATGCCGGAAGTGATTTTCGGTAAAGGTTCGATTGAACAAGCTGGCGAGGCCTGCTTGCGGCTGGGTGCCAAAAAGGCGCTGATCGTAAGCGACTCCGGGGTGGCCAATGCTGGCTGGTTGGATAAAGTCATTGAATCCTGCCAAGATGCAGGCCTTGCTTTTGCTACCTTCATTGAAATGACGACCAATCCGAAGGACAGGGAGATCGAAGCTGGCTGTTTGACATTTAAAGAACAAGAATGTGATGCCATCATCGGTTTGGGCGGAGGCAGTGCTTTGGATGTTGCCAAAGGGGTAGCCCTTTTAGTAACGAATGGCGGCATCATCAGTGATTATGAAGGTGTTGATAAAGTCCACTCTCCCCTCCCGCCCATGGTGATGATCATGACCACTGCAGGATCGGGTTCGGAAGTATCCCAGTTTTCGGTGATCGTCGATTCATTCCGCGAGAAAAAAATGACGATCATTTCAAAATCACTCGTCCCCGATATTGCAATAGTCGATCCTGCCACCTTAACCACCTTGGGACCGGATTTGACCGCAGCTACCGGAATGGATGTTTTAACCCACGCCATTGAATCCTATATTTCAATCGCTGCGACACCTTTGACCGATGTACAAGCTAAAAACGCGCTTTCCATCGTTTCCCGCCACTTACGCCCCTCTGTTGCATCCAGGCATAATGAGGAAGCAAAAAAGGCGATGGCGATGGCGAGCCTGCAGGCTGGACTGGCTTTTTCCAATGCCATTTTGGGAGCTGCCCATGCCATTTCACATGCCATAGGCGGCAAGTACCTCCTTCCGCATGGGGAAATTAATGCGATACTCCTCCCCCATGTCATGGATTTCAATCGAATTGCCTCACCAAGGCGATTCAGCGAGATTGCAGACATCATGGGCATCGATACACGGGCATTGTCGGAGCAGCAAGCAGGGATGGCTGCCATTCACTTCGTAAGGGAATTATCCCGGGATATAGGGGCTCCCAAGAGTTTAAGTGATGTCGGCATTACGAAAGAAATGATAGATCCGATAGGGATGACGGCTCTAGAGGATGCCTGCATGATCACAAACCCCCGTGATATGTCATTAGAACAGATTAATCAGCTGCTTCTTACAGCCCTATAAGAGGTGAAAAGCATGAACAAACATGAATTGATAGATTTAATGACAGGCGTTAAATCTTCAAAGAAAACATATTACACGGCACTTAAGAAAACCGTGGATCAGCTGAAGAAGAAGAATATGCAGCTTGAAATCATGAATGACATCACAAAAAATATGAATATGGAAATCGACATCCAAGAGATTCTCCGAAATGTTATTGAAAAACTTAAGCAGCTCATTACCTTCGATGACAGTCATTTTGTCATATTGTATGAGGAAGAACCTGCCCTGCTTCACATCTGCCCTAATGGTCACTGCGATCTTGAAATGGATCCCAAAAACCTGTTACACCCTTTTCAGGAATTCTCATCGGCCTTGAAAGAAAAGCAGCCGATTCAGGTGGAAGTTAACCAGTTACCGGACTTCCCAGAAAAGGATCGTCTATTATCTCTTGAGATCGAATCACTTCTATTAGTCCCTTTATACGGAAAAAGTAAAAAAATCGGAATTTGGACTTTCGGCAGGAAGAAAAAGAAAACATGGCATGAAGCTGAACTCGAATTTCTTGAGCAACTATCCAATCAGCTTGCGTTAACTTTGGAGAATGCCCAGCTTTATAAGGAAGTTCTTCATTCCAAACAGGAGTGGGAGGATACATTCAAGGCAGTTGAAGATATGATCATCGTCTTCGATCACAAAGGAACGGTCTATCAATCCAATGATTCAGCCAGGGGCTTTTCCAACTTGGTTCCTTTAATTGAAAAATCGCAAAATCTGATTCAAGATACCTTTTCATTTAATAAGCCAGGGTTTCAGGAAATACTCCTTCAGCATGATACCATCTTGGAAATGCATGCTTACCCGATTCAGAATAAGGAGCATCAAGTATATGGGGTCATTGCTTATTATAAAAATGTCACCGAAAGAAGACAGATGGAAGTCCAGCTATTACATGCCGGTAAACTTGGGGCGATTGGTGAAATGGCAGCTGGGATTGCCCATGAGTTGAACAGCCCATTAACGGCCATTCTTGGTAACTCGCAACTTTTATTACGGAAAACCCCACAGGACAATCCGGATTATATGCTATTGGACGACATTAAGATTTGCGGGGACCGATGCAGGCAAATCGTGAAAAGCCTGCTTACCTTTTCTAGGCAGGATGAGTATAGGTTCCACTATTACTCTATTAACGAGGCCATTCACCAGGTTCTGAACCTATTGAAGTACCAACTTGGGAAGAAGCAAATCTCCCTCCATCTTAGCCTTCAGGAAGATCTTCCTTTCATAAAGGGCAGCCAGCCGCAAATCGAACAGATCATCATCAACTTGCTATTGAATGCCAAGGACGCATTGGATGAGTCCGCGCAAACGGAAAAATCGATTTCGATCACTACCTATTCAGAAAACAAGTTCATGGTGGTTCAGGTGACTGATAACGGAACGGGGATTGAAAAAGAACGCCTGCCCTTCATATTCCATCCCTTTCATACGACTAAAGACCGTGAAAAAGGTACAGGTTTGGGGCTGTCTGTAAGCCTTGGCATCGCCAAGGACCATGGCGGAAAGATCGACGTTTTGAGCACACCAGGACATGGAAGCACTTTTTTCCTGAGGCTTCCCTTACTAACAGAGGAAGAAAGGGGATGTTAAGGTGGTTCATTTACTTGTGGTAGACGATGAGAAAGAGGTTGGGACTTTTCTATCCCGCCTTTTTACGATGAAAGGTTACCTCGTACAAGTTGTGAATAGCGGGAAGGAGTTTCATGAAATCGACTGGAATCAGCAGCGTTTTGATGTCGCAATGATAGATTTGAAGCTTCCGGATTGCGATGGACTTTCCCTCCTGCAGCATCTAAAACAGCTGCAGCCGCGTTGCAAGGTACTGATCATGACTGGATACAGCACCGTCAAGACCGCTGTTGATGCCATGAAACTCGGAGCGAGTGATTACATGGAAAAACCCTTCGTGGATATTGAAGTACTGGAAAGGCAGATTGACAACCTATTGAATGAAAATGAAGCTTTGAACCAGCATTTCATCCATAAGCTTGCCGAGGATTCAGGACTCATTGTCGGTGAAAGTCCTTTAATGAAGAATTTGATTGAAACGGCCTTCAAGGTTGCCCAAAAATCTGTCAATGTATTAATCGAAGGAGAAACCGGAAGCGGGAAAGAAGTGCTTTCACGCTTCATCCACATAGCCAGCCCCCGAAACCATGAACCTTTTATCGGCATCAATTGCGGAGCGATCTCTGAATCCCTGCTTGAAAGCGAATTATTCGGTCATGAAAAGGGCGCTTTCACCGGAGCGACCCAGCTGCGAAAGGGTTTTTTCGAAATTGCTGGGAACGGGACGCTTTTCCTTGATGAAATTGCGGATGCAAGTCCGGCCATTCAAGTCAAATTGCTTCGGGTTTTGGAAACGCGGGAATTCATGCGGGTTGGCAGCAGCGTGACATTACGGACGAACGCCCGGTTAGTGGCGGCCTCCAATGAAAACCTGCAGCAGGCAGTGGACAAGAATAAATTTCGGGAAGACCTATTTTACCGACTGAACGTCGTGACTCTGGATATCCCGCCATTAAGGAGCCGAAAAGAGGATATTCCGTTGCTTGTCCGTCACTTGGTTGAGAGAAATGGTCATGGAGATATCTCATTTTCCAATGAAGCCATTGAAAAATTACAGCAATACAACTGGCCAGGCAACATACGCGAACTATCTAATGTGGTCATGCGCACGCTAACTCTTGCAGACAATAAGTCAGTAATAACCGCCAATGATATCTCACTATCCAACAGCCAGATCACACCTGACAAAAATGTGTTACCAGAGATACAGTCAACAGAAAACCTTCTTGAAGAGTGGCGAAAAAAGCTGGTGGCTGATTTTAATGAGAAGGATGAACTGATGCTTGAAGAAATCCTTACGGAAATCAAACAGCTTCAATCAACAATTGGAAAGGAGCTCGTCATGCAGGCACTGCAAAAAACCTACGGCAACCGGAATGAAGCTGCCAAACGCTTGCAAATATCCATAAGGAAATTGCGTTATATATTAAATGAAAAGAGCCAGACATAATAAAAAGGAGGATGCCCCGTTCCAGGGCTTCCTCCTCTGTTCCTATTCTAGCGTCAATACGATGCGGCCGTTGATTTCTCCGTTTTCCATCATTGAAAACACGTCATTGATTTCATCAAGCTTTCTTGTTTCAATATTCGTTCTGACTTTACCCTCAGCCGCAAATTGAACAGCTTCCTGTAAATCTTTTCTCGTCCCGACGATGGACCCTTTTACAGTCACCCCATTTAACACTGTATCAAAAATCGGGATTGGAAGTTCATCATTCGGCAATCCGACTACAACAAGTGTGCCGCCCCTCTTGACTGAACTGTAAGCCTGTTCGAATGCTTTTTTCGTAACCGCCACAGAAATGGATGCCTGCACGCCGCCAACCTTATCCTTAATGGCCTGTACAGGATCGGTCTTAAGCCCATTAACCGTGTAATCCGCCCCCAGTTCCGTTGCCAGATCAAGCTTATCATCTTGAATATCGACAGCAATGACATTAAAGCCCATCGCTTTTGCGTATTGCAGGGCAACATGTCCCAATCCGCCAATTCCATAAACCGCTACCCAATCACCAGGTTTTGCTTCTGATACCTTAAGCGCCTTATAAGTCGTTACACCTGCACAGAAAATCGGTGATACCTCCGCAAAGTCAAGCCCTTCAGGAACCTTCACCACATATTTGGCTGGTGCTTTACAATATTCCGCATACCCGCCGTCCACGGAATATCCTGCATTCAATTGATCCAAGCAAAGCGTTTCCCTGCCGGTCAGACAATATTCACAATCGCCGCAGGCCGAATAAAGCCAAGGGATCCCAACACGGTCACCCACTTTCAAGGAAGTTACGCCTTCCGCCACCTTTTCTATAATGCCCACACCCTCATGTCCCGGGATAAGTGGAAGCTTGGGTTTTACCGGCCAATCACCATGTGCGGCATGTAAATCGGTATGACACACGCCACAGGCTTTAATTTTCACTAATATCTCACCATATTCCAATTCCGGGATCGGTACTTCCTTTATCTCAAGTTTTTGGTTAAATTCATTGACGACCGCCGCCTTCATTGTCTTGACCTGTTGTTTTGCATTTACAGTGCTTGCCCCTTGTTTTACATTCATGATTACTATTCCTCCCTTAATCTAGTGGATATTATTTCTTGCTACTGCTTACACCAACTACTTAAACTTGCACTACTTAAAATAGTTGCAAGTGCCATGCCACTGCAAAAAGGCCAAGACGACAGCATTCACACAAAAAAAAGTGCCGAAAGATCGGCCCATTTGGACGAATTAACGGCCCAAGTTGGACGAAATCCGGTTTGTATATTGCAGGAAAAATGGTTCACCCTATAAATAGGAGGTGTCTAAAACATGGACCAATTTGAAGAAGCCTATGAGTCATATAAACAGCAGGGAACACCGCAAGCAAACCAAAGTGATTCAGCAGCAGGAAAAGAAGAAATCATCGCCGTAAGGAAAAATGAAGAGGACAATATTATCGCCATCAAGACGGACTCCGGCCGCGAACTCGACTACCCCACAGCCCTTGCGGAAGCCAAAGCTGGCAACCTGGCCAACGTTGACGTCTTTCATAAATATGGACGTGACATATTACGGAGTGAGCCCGATGGGATAAAAGAAAATAACCTGGATCAACTGCCGGAGTTTTGAGTTTTTCGGGGAGACTGCCTGATACGGGCAGTTTTTTTCTATCTGGATGCGCAAAAAAAAGAACCAGCATGATTAGCCGGATCTTATTTTTCATAAGGATAGGATTCAGAGATTTCGAGCAGTCGGCCGCAGGACTCGACAACCTCGATGATTTCCATCCATGACATGTCCAGACCCAGTTCATTAGCATGGGAAATCTTATCCCGTAATTTTCGGATGGCATTCGCATCCTTCCTCCCTTTACTTTTCGAAGGGATTTGGAAGAAGTGCCTCAATTCTTTATCTTTATGTATAATATCGAATTTATCACTGATTTGCAGGCACTCTATTATATTGATATCCTCATTTTTATCGATTCTCCTTTTATATAATTCGGTTGCCTTTTCTAAACGGTCTTCGCTGATCATTGGATACCAGCTGCCATCGCCGAATCTATCCAGGATGATATCGCTCATCCTCATTTCCAATAAGGTAATATATCCGAATATCAGCATCCTGATCGGAGGCTTTTGGAGGTCGGCATGGGTAATCAACATTTTAATTGAATTATTCTCTAGTACGAACACCCTTGTCTTATTCTTAAAAATATGGAGAAGCTGGATCAAAGGGGTTGAATTCGAAACCATTTCCCTTGGTGAGAAGTTTCTCATATATTCAGAAATACTTCCCTCACCTAGTTCTTGCCTTTCGATATATCCGATGATTTCCCCTTGATCTTGGACTGCCAATATATCAAAATTCTTTTTTTTCATTGCTTTCTGGATATCCAGCGCCAGATCGTTTTTATGGCAAAACACAAGCTCCTGGGCAATGCTCTTAACCGTTATATTTTCTTCATAAAGAGTTTTAAGACTCAGATAACTGCTATTGCTTTTTCTTTCGCTTCCATTTAACATCTTTCAACCTCCGATCAGGAACACTTTCTGCCCATTTTCCGCTTTAATAATAGAAATGCATGCGGCCCCCCGCAAATAAAATTCACTTTAGTGGACTCCATCCCATTCATCAAATGCCATCAACTGCATTTCCTGCTGCCGTTTCCACATTCCCTTTTTCTTCCCACCCCTTACAAACATCCACCCAATCCTTGGCACCTGAATATTCAAATAATTCAGCGAGTGTAAGTTCTATTGCAGAGTTTGAACTGCCGCAAGCCGGAAACAATGACTCGAAGCGCTTCATCGATACATCAAGAAAAACAGCTAAATCGTTTGCCAGGCCAAACGGGCAAACGCCTCCGATTGCATGGCCGGTCTGTGCAAGCACTTCATCAGGTGAAAGCATTCGTGCCTTGAAACCGAACGTCTGACGAAATTTCTTATTATCCACTTTCGCGTCCCCTGCGGCAACGACCAAAATCGCGTGTTCACCTTCCCCTTTAAAGGAAAGGGTCTTGGCAATCCGCGCTGGGATAACACCGATGGTTTCCGCTGCCTCAATCACCGTTGCACTAGATGATTCGAACTCCTTTACGTCGCCTTCCCGATTCCATTGTTTAAAATGGCTTTTGACACTTTCGATCGACATATTAATATTCACTCCTTTTTATGTACATATTGAAATAATATCATCCTTCATTGCAATAATTCAAAATCCAATTGTGCTGCTTCATCTGATTGGAAACCTATAAATTAAAACCATTCTTTACAAATTGACGAAACAAGCTTACATGGGATACTATTAATCATCGGGTAAACGCCTGCACGTGGTTCGTAACCATCCCACGATAAAAAACTAGGGAGAGAGTAAAATGAATGTTCGTACACTCGTGATAAACGGGTTATTGGCTGCCTTGTATGTGGCGGTCTCATTGGTGTTTAAACCAATAGCTTTTGAGATGTTCCAATTCCGTGTACCGGAAATGTTGAATCATCTGATTGTATTCAATAAAAAATATATCTACGGTATCGTTGGAGGAGTCTTCATATCGAATCTGCTCTTTTCGCCGATGGTGCCATATGATTTGATTTTTGGGGTGGGGCAATCCCTGCTCGCCTTATTGCTTGTCATTTATGTTTCTCGTTTCATAAAAGGCATTAAAGGACGTATGATCGCTACGATTATCTTTTTCACGTTCACAATGTTTTTAATTGCAATTGAACTGAACCTTGCCTTTGGTTTGCCATTCTGGCTAAGCTGGATGACTACAGCTGTCGGTGAGTTCGTTGTCCTTTTGATTGGAGCGCCAATCATTTATGGAATGAACAAAAGAATTCAGTTTGAAAAGTGGCTTTAAAAGGAATCTTCGCGCCGTTAAGCCACTATAATGGAAAAGAGCTGTCTGCATGATGCGGCAGCTCTTTTTTTTCACCATTGAACTCGAAAATGATAAACTATTAGTAAGAATGGTGGTGGCCCTTTGAAAAAAGTCCTGACCATAATCGGTCTACTTGTAATCGCAATTTTTATATACTCTAATGCAGAACTGTTCACTTTGGTTTGGAAAAGTGATTTGGATTCTGTGATTGGCATATTGAAGGAAAATCTTTTGCTTACATTTATTGTGACATTCGTATTGATGTTTGTACAAAATTCTTTTACAATCATCCCCTTAATTTTGCTCCTGACCATCAATGTCACGATATTCGGATTCATATATGGCTATCTATGGAGTTGGTTTACAAGTGTTGTTGCCTCAGGATTCATTTTTTATGCAGCAAGAAACTGGTTTCAGGAGCTTCTTTTAAAGAAGATTGGTGAAAAGTGGCAAGAATCTGTAGTGGAGCATGGCTTCATGTACGTGTTTACAGGCAGGATTTTCCCGCTTATCCCCACAAGCTTAATTAACTTGGCAGCCGGAGTCAGCACCGTCACTTTCAAAGACTTTTTATTGGCGACGGCACTTGGCAACCTTATATACTTTTTCTTCCTATCACTGATTCCCTATGGGCTGCTATCTGTTGAAATGAACCAATATACGCTAGCTGCTCTTGCACTCCTCTTCTTACTATTCTTCATGATCTATAAGCGTGCAAAAAAGAAGAAGAAACTAACCTTCTTCAGAAAAAACAGGTGACCACATTGGCCCCTGTTTTTTTTATTTAGAGATTCTGCATATATTTTTTTCCGATAGTTTGTTAAAATGTGTATGTAATTTTACCTTTGAAATGTCTTAAAATCAGGGAGAATCTCCATGTCCAAACGCTCCATCTTAGCAATATATATCCTATCCGGGATTCTTACATTAGTCGTATTCGACTATTTTTTAACTACAAATATCCATAATAAAGAGGTCTTCATTCAACTCCAAAGGGCGGAAGGCATTGTTTTCCTTTTATCAATAGGCTTAATTCTATATCTTTATTTAGCTAAAAAGGAAGAATTCAAACGATTAAAAGAGGCGGAACAACGTCGGCGCACACTCATCAATTCAATGGTGGATTTCGTTAACTTCAAGGATGGGGATGGCCGATGGCTTGAATCCAATACCTTCGGGCTGCAATTATTTCAATTGGAGCATGTAGATTATAAGGGAAAAAGAGACAGTGAGCTCGCAGAATACACCGAATTTTATAAAGAATCGTTGATCTACTGTGAAATTTCCGATGAAGAAACGTGGGTAAAGGGGGAAATTACTAGGTGCGAGGAAATCATCCCTCTTCCCGATGGCAATCACAAGACCTTTGATACGATTAAAGTTCCCCTGTTCAATGAAGATGGTTCACGTAAAGGCTTAGTCGTCATTGGCAGGGATATATCTGAAAGAGTTGTCGCGGAGAATCAATTATTTGATAGCGAACAACGCTATAAATCATTGTTTGAGCACAACCCTTATCCAATGCTGATGCTTGATTTAAATGGAATGATCACGACCGTGAATCCAAGGTTTGAAACGGTAACAGGCTTTCAACAGGAAGAAATACATGGCGCTTCATTCATTAATTTGAATTTTTCAGCAGAAGACGCGGAATTGATCCGTACATCATGCCAATATGTCATGGAAAACCAAAAGGGGATCAAAAAAGGGAAAGATATAGAATTCCTGACGAAGTACGGGAAGTCCATCTTACTTTCTTGTACGTTTGTCCCGATGATGGTTGGCGAGGATTTAGTCGGAATCATTACTTATGCTAAAGAAGTCACTCAAATTCGAGAAACCGAAGCACGCTTAAGAAGAACCGAAAAATTATCGATAGTCGGCGAACTTGCCGCAAGTGTAGCCCACGAGGTACGAAATCCGCTGACTTCTTTAAAAGGTTTCGTCCAGCTGCTTAAAAAGAGCGACCATCCCTATGAACAATACTACACGATCATGTTGAGTGAATTGGACCGGATCAATCTTATTGTAAGCGAGTTACTCGTTCTGGCAAAACCACAGGAACTTCCATTCAGCAAACATCAAATCATCGACCTGATGAATGATGTCAAAACCTTGTTGAAACCAGAGGCGGACTCGTACCCCACCCAAATATCAATATCTGTCAAAAATGAAATACCGCTTCTATTATGTGAGGGAAACCAATTAAAACAAGTTTTCATAAACATGCTCAAGAATTCCATGGAGGCATCCGCCGACCACATTTGGATTGATTTCGAACGAATGAACAATAACCTTTCCATCACCATCAAAGATAATGGAAGCGGAATAGAAAAAAACCGCATAAAACATCTTGGAGAGCCTTTCTATTCTTCAAAAGAAAAAGGAACCGGATTAGGACTGACAGTCAGTTGCCGAATCATTGAGGCGCATCGGGGAAAGGTCCGGTTTAACAGTGAACTGAACCAAGGAACCGAGGTCCAAATCATTCTGCCCATATAAATATGAATTTCGAGGACAAGCCTGAACCTTGTCCTTTTTTTGCAGGATTCAAAACCATCCTATTTTAACAGGGAGGTGAAGAAATCCTTTATATTCCCAAAGAATGACACCGTCTCAACAGGTTGTTTCCCATTAATCTGGCCTCCTGAATCATTGGATGTTTCGCTCTCCGTCATACCAGCTGTATTCGTTTGCGCTGCCTCAACTTCCCCCTCTTTTGATTTGACATCATCCACGGTTTCTTCCTCATCCATTTCAACATCGATATCCTTTTCGAAAACAAGGACGTAAGTACGACGCTCCCCATCCTTTGAAACAGTAACGGAAATGGCCGTTTTCGCTTTATCCTTGATCTTCACTTTTGCACTGCTCGCACCGTCATATTCAATTGTTGCTCCGCTGGCATTTGTCGTTGCATTCATTTCGACTGAAGAAATATCATTATCGACCTCGATATGATAGGTATGCTCATTAGATTCAAAAGATTTGTTCCATACGCCGGATGATACCCTCAGGCTGTTCAACACTGGTCCATTATTGCCTTCCTCGCCTAAAGAATCTGCGGACGTTACTTTCTCAACAGAATCCGTTTTCACTTTTTGTGTTGAAATACTTTCAATTTGCTGTGCAATTACACCACTGCTTGGCTTTTGATTATTGGAGGATTCCGCTGATGTTAAAGATGTTTTACTCCCCTTATCCGAGGATCCTGCTGATGGTAAAGATGATTTATTCCCCTTATCCGAGGAAGGTTGGGCTTTACTCGTTCCTGTTGAGGGCTCCTTTTGAACTTCATCCTCTTTTAGAGCAGCTTTCGATTCCGTTTCCTTTGAAGCGGCTGCAGCCCGTGTAATCGTAAGTGTATATGTTTTTTCATCACCATTTTCCGCTGTAACGGTTATCTTCACCATTGTCTTACCGACTGGAAGGGTAACCTTTACACCTGCACTGGTTGCATCCTTTCCATTTACCTTTACAATTGCCTTACTGTCACTCAATGTCGGAGTTACCGTAACCGACTGGACTTCATTTTCAACTGAAGCATGATAAGCTGTCACTTTAGAATCGAATGTTAATGAGCCTTTTGATAATCCAATCGATGTTAAAAGGTTATCATCACTTTCATGTTTTTCGACCTTGAGAGTATAGGTTACGGTTTCATTTTCCCCATCGCTGACGGTGATTACAAACGTATTCATGCCAGTTTGAAGAGTTAAATCCTTCAATTTACCATCTGTCATTTTGAAACCATTCACATATATGGCTGCATTCTCGTTAGGGCTTGCTGCAAGCAAGGTGATCTTTTCCACATCATTCCCCACTGTTGAACTATAGTCGTGTACATCTTCTGTAAATTTTTGATCCAGTGCCATACCCTCAATCTCTAGCTTTGAAAGACTATTTACCGTTTGTGCCTCTTTCAAAATGACAGAAGTGCCTTCCGCAGCTTTTGCCGCTGACATATAAGTGGGTGTTCCCATCCCCACAAGGGAACCAACCAAGATCACCTTCACACTTGTTTCTTTTAATCCCTTCTTCATCAAAACCTATCCCTCCAAATTCCTTAAACATGATAGGCTCAGATTACTAAAGGAACCTTAATTATTTCTTAATGGAGTTTATATCAAAAGGAGGATGCCTATTTGGTATAAACTTTATGCAAAGTGGAATTCCCACCACTTATTTATGGCTATACTGGAGTCGAAGGCAAAACTAAAACTAAAACTTATTGTTCTCATTTTCTAGCGAACCTCTTAAACTGCCTTTAGATAACTAAATTATTTTCACTGTTTTTTCACATTTTCCTTTTATAATGGGCTTACATAATCGGATGAAAGGATGATGGCACACCAAGATGAAAAAATATTTATGGCTGGTAGTCAGCCTATTCAGTTTGCTTTTATACCCGGCAATGGCTTCCGGTCATGCTACAGTAATCAGCTCTAATCCTAGCCCGAATGAAGCGATGGATACTCTTCCTGAAAAGATCACCATTCAATTCAGCGAGAATATACAACCAGCTTTTCATTCGCTTGAGGTATTCAGCCAAGATGGAGAAAAAATTCAAACTCAAGACAGTACAATCTCTGAACAGAGTGAAAAAATACTGGAAGCTAAGTGGAAGGGCAGGATCGATGAAGGGATTTACTATATTAAATGGAGAGTGGTTTCGAGTGATGGCCATCCCATTGAAGGAACAATTCCCTTTCAATTCGGAGATTCGGCCGGCCTATCAGATCAAAATAATTCCGAAGTGAATGAAAGTTTTCCGAATTCCATCAACGTTATGCTGCAAAGTCTACAATACATATGCTTCGCTGCCCTTACCGGAATCCTTTTTTTCAGATTATCGCTAATGAAGGATTCTCGACTTTTTGAAGCCAGCAGAAGAACCCGTCTATACCTTTGGCTTGCATATTCTGGTTTAGCATTTTCCATCTTCTGCAGTCTGCCTTTAAGAGTTACGATCGATGCTGGGGTAGGTTGGACCGATGCATTTAATGTTAGTTATATAAAGGAAGTATTGAATGCTACAAACTTTGGAACGATCTGGATCATGGAAATTCTAATATTGCTGCTTCTATTTTTAGTAATTTATTTCATGCTCGAGAACTCATTGAATAAATCACTACCTATCATTTCATTCATCATAATTGCCAGCTTGATGATTTGTAAGGCTTTCACCGGACATACAGCAGCCGTTCCCAATCAGGCTCTGGCCGTTTTGATGGATTTCCTTCATTTATTGTCCATGGCTTTATGGCTCGGCGGCCTTATGGCCTTATTGGTGATTTTACCTGGGCTTGCAGATCGGCAGGCAGTCCAAGAAGATAAGAAAACCTTTTACTGGTCGATCATTCAAAGGTTTTCCAAATGGGCATTTCTGTTTGTAATCATCCTGATTATTAGCGGAATATATAGCAGTTTACAGCATGTACCAACTATCCATTCAATGTTTAACACAACATATGGCCAATTGTTACTAGCGAAAATCGGTCTCATGTTAATCATGATCGTTTTAGGCGGCTTTCATTTTCTCAGAGGGAAAAAGCAAACGAAAAAACTTGGTTATAGTGTGGGAATGGAGTTTGGTTTAGGAATCGTCATCCTTCTCATTGCAGCTTTATTGACAAATGTCCAAACTGCCATGTCTTCTCCCGGCCCCATTGAAAAAACGGTACGGACTGAAGAAAATAACGAGGTTACATTAATGGTGACGCCAAATGAAGTCGGGGATAACCTGATTCAAGTAAATCTATCCAATGAAGGCAAGCCAATTGCTGAAATAGAGCAGCTTACGATCACGATGCAGCCATTGGATACGCCACGCGGTGAAATAAAGCTGCAAATGAAGGAGAAACAAACAGGGACATTTACATCAAAGTCTATATTAACCATGCCAGGAAAGTGGAATATCCATGTTCATGGATTGACTGAAAGCCTGGATTCAATCAATGCTGATTTTATAATTTTCATAGGGAATTCATAACTAGGAGGGATTTATACAAATGAAAAACATTTCAAAGCTACTTATTTTTACATTTGCTGCATTATTAATTTTTTCGGGTTCAGCATATGCTCACGTTACGGTCAAGCCTAGTTCATCTGCACCTGAGGCGTGGGAAACTTATACAATTAAAGTACCCGTAGAAAAAGAAACTGCCACTACAAAGGTGACTTTAAAAGTACCTGAAGGGGTTACTTTTGAAAGCTATCAGCCTGTACCGGGATGGAAAGTAACGACAGAAGGTGACAAAGATGGGCATGTAAAAACGGTAACTTGGGCAGCAACTGACAAAGGAATAGCTGCTGGACAATTCCAGCAATTCTCTTTTGTAGCACAAAATCCCAAAGAAGAAACGAATGTTGCCTGGGATGCATTTCAATATTACGAAGATGGTGAAATTGTTGAATGGAGCGGTGAAGAAGGCTCAGACCTACCGCATTCTGTAACGGAAATCACGGTTGCACCCAAGGCTGATGCAGAACCTGCGGACCATGGTCACGAAGATGAAGCTGACACTAATGATTCCACGACACCTGACAATTCAAAGGATGCAGCAACAACAGAAGGTGATGGCAACCAAACGCTGATCATTACCCTGGCTGTCACATCATTAATTCTTTCCATTGTAGCGCTTTTTGCAGCTCTAAGGAAAAATAAAAAATAATCATTATGGAAGGTGCCCCAAAAATTGAGGCACCTTTTTTCTCTAATATTCCATGACCACCGATTTACTCGGTAACTTTAGATTTTCTGATTCTATCGTAATCTTAATCGATTTTTCAGCTCTTTGTTCCGTAATCGTTAAGTTAAGCAGTCCATTTCCCTGCGCTTTTTTGCTTATTCCCAGATCTTCCGTACTTTTCACCAGCTGTGCATATAATTCCGCTTCAGTTAAATTGCGCTCAAATTCTTTTTCAGCAATCACTTTCAAGAGAGCTGCCGCACCGCTTACATGAGGCGTAGCCATTGACGTTCCGCTCAACCTGGCATATTTATTTCCTGGATACGTAGAGAGAATATCAACCCCTGGCGCCACCAAGTCAATTTCATCATTCGTATTTGAAAAATCCGCTAAATTTCTGCTTAAATCCACAGCCCCCACTTCCACTACCTCGGGATATGCTCCTGGATAATCCAATTCATCCGTTTCATGACGCCCATCACCGCTATTTCCAGCTGCACAAACAACAAGGATATCGTTCTGAAGGGCCTTTTGAATGAGTTTGTGTTCAGTCTCATCGGGAGGTCCGCCAAGCGAAAGTGAAATAACCGAAACCTTTTCTTCATTTGGTCCCCGCCAATTGATGGCATACTCTAGAGCACCATTAATCCAATCAATGTCGCCTTGTCCTTGACCATTTAGTGCCTTTAACGCTAATATGCTTGCTTTCGGAGCCACTCCCACTACACCAGCATTATTAATGGCAGCAACAACCGTACCGCTAACATGTGTCCCATGTCCGTTATCATCTTGATAATCCCCGGTATTGGTAAAATCCTTCCCGCCAATGATTCTTTCCTTGAGGTCTGGATGTCCCTTGTCAATGCCTGTATCAATGACGGCAACTACCACGCCCTCACCATAACTGCTTTTTTCCCAAATTGCCGGTGCTTTCACAAGCTCGACACCCTCAGGAATCTTCTCTTTCACCGTTTCCATTACTTCAAGAACTTTGTAAGGTATTAATCTTTTTTCTCTTGTCATTTGATTACCCCTTCCTTCGTTCAATAAGTTAAACTGCCATCAGTGCAGGGATTTCATCCCGTCTGGTTGCCGTCTACCGTTGAAAGAGATGAGATCAAAAAACTCTTCTCTCTTATATATACCAGATTTATGAAAATAAAAAAGAAGTTTTTGGAAAATTCCGTCTAAATGACTACTTTTTATTTCTTTTTGTGTAATTATCTGGTACTCTCTCATTATAGAACAAATGTTCGTTTAATACTACACTTTTTTCTCATTTTTTTCCCAAGCACGCACTTTTCCAATAAAAAAGAAGCGACTCCGAATCGAGTCAGCTTCCAAGATGTTAAGCTGCACCGCAGCATTTTTTGTATTTTTTCCCGCTTCCGCATGGACAAGGCTCATTTCTGCCAATGACCGGTTCTGCATGAACATGCGGCATTTTAGCTGCCTTTGCACTTTCCGTGATAATTTGCGTGCCTTTTTCCTTCATTTGCTGATACCGCTGTTTAAATAACTCCATTACATCTTTACTGTACTTCAGCGTATCTTCCGCGATATCCATCGCCTTTTGCTTCGAAATATTATAATCCTCCAGGACGAATTGATTATCCCCGAAAGAAACCCTCACTCCAAAATGCTGTCCCGCCTGTTTATTGCCTTTAAGCTCCTCAACGAATTCAAGGTATACTTCCTGGCAATCACAAGTCTGATGCATGCAATAATAATCATATATCCAATACGATTTATCTTCGTATTTACTCTTTAAAGCAATGCCATCCTCAACGCCAAACACATCCAAATATTTTATCGCTTTTCCATCGAGTATCTCAAATGGATCAATCGTTCTCATCTATAGACACATCCTAATTCATCAAAATTTATTCTTCCTTTGTATTGTACAACCTAATTCATCAATCGTCACTTGAAACGAAGGCTGACAAAGTCAAATCCCTTTCAGTAAAAGCATAATTAAGGAAGCCTTATTGAATGCAATAAAAAAAAGCTGCATCAGTGTCTATAAACTGATGCAGCCCCTAATCCTCAACCGATCCATGTGGTCAATTCATCAATCGGTGTTTTCTTAGCAGGTTTCGGCTCCATGTCAGGATAACCCAAGTATATGAAAGCCAATACCTCTCCCTTAGAGGATAAATTGAAAAATTCACGGACCTTGTCATGATAAGTTATTTTCCCCGTTCTCCATACTGCTCCCAAACCTAGAGAATGTGCTGCAAGAAGCATATTTTGGATGGCACTGTTCACAGCCGCATATTCTTCTGCCACGAGGACATTATTCTTATCACTAGGCTCTATGCCCACTGCGATGATGACTGGAGCCCTTAATGGATTCTTTTTTTGCCTTTCGAGCTTGCTGATTAAACTTTCGGGGGTATCATCAGCATTTTCGATTCTTGTTATTTCTTCGAATACCTGCCCAAGTTTATTTCTTCCTTCCCCTGTCAAAACAAAAAAACGCCAAGGCTCCGTCCGATGATGATTGGGTGCATATGTTCCGGCTTCAATGATTTGCTCGATCATTTCTTTAGGAACCGGATCTTGCTTAACGATTCCAATGCTTCTTCTCGTTTTTATAGCCTCGATAGTCTCCATATTATCTCCCCTTATCCCTTTATCTCTAATAGCTTCTGTTTCAGTTCATTTTCCATTGACGCCAATTCCTGTTCAGCTTGACGGCGTTTATGCCTGCCTTCTTCTTGAATCCGCATGGTCTCCTCAAGCGTGGATATCAAGTTGGCTTGAGTTTTCTTTAATGTTTCTATATCGACAAGTCCGCGCTCATTTTCTTTTGCGGTTTCAATGGTATTCGTTTTCAGCATCTCGGAGTTCTTCAATAACAAGTCATTTGTAGTCTTGGAAACCTGTTTTTGTGCTTCTACAGCATGCCTTTGCCTGATTAGGGTCAGTGCAATCGCAACCTGGTTTTTCCAAAGTGGAATGGCTGTCATGATCGAAGATTGGATTTTTTCGACTAGTGCCTGATTCGTGTTTTGGATCAGCCTGATTTGCGGTGCGCTTTGGATCGTGATTTCACGGCTCAACTTCAAATCATGAAGCCTTTTATCCAACCGTTCAGCAAATTGCAGCATATCATTTACTTCTTGAAACTTCATTTGATCATTACTTGATTCAGCGGACTTCCTTAGCTCCGGAATCGTTTTCTCATGGATTTCTTCGAGTTTGATTTCCCCAGCTGCAATATAGACATTCAATGCCTGGAAATATTCCTTATTCGTTTCATATAGCTTTTCGAGAATTACGATATCCGATAACAGGATATTCTTGCTCCGATCGAGTTTTACACTGATTCGGTCGATTTGGGCACCGGTTTTTTGATACTTGGATAGCACCTCCTGTACAGATCCCGAGAGCTTCCCGAACATACGCGCAAAAAATGAGGGCTTATCCGGTTTTAACTCATCCGGGCTGAGTTCGTTTAACTTTTTCATTAAATCATTGATAATGCTGCCCACTTCACCCACATCTTTTTTCTGGACATGCTCAAGCATGGAATTAGAAAAGGTCAGGAGCTTTGATTGGGCGGGTGTACCATAGGATATCATTGCCTGATGATTCGTTGGGTCGATTTGTTCGGCAAGCTGATAAGCCTTTGCCCTGTTCTCTTCAGGAATGACATCAATCAGTTTAACCGGTTTCGCTTCCTGGGAAGATACTTTCTCAAGCTCCTGCACCCCATCAAATGGATTGGCTAAAAGGTCATCGATCAAACTGGCGTTATTCGTTTTATTCAACAGGTTTGGATCATTGTTATTCATTTTAACCTCCTGCTTTCATCAATTACTTGTGACTCTTTTCTAGTTTTAATGGATTGCTTAGCAACATCCAATTCGAAGTTAAGGTTATCGATATCATCGGCAATCACTTTATATAAATCCTTTTCTATCGTATTAGTGAGTTCCTTTAAAGTTTTACGAGTCTCCGTTAAGGAAAGTTCGAGTTCCCTATTCTTTTTTGGCTGCTGTGCTAGAAAAACATATTTCTCCGCAAGCTCCATGGCAGAATCCAGATGCGAGTAATAAAACTGTTCTGCCTGATAAAACCGCTTCGGTTCTTTTTTTGTCAGACTGTATATTTTCCTGATCATTTTAATCATCTCTTTCCTCTGTTTAAAAGAAGAGATATGCCTGACCGAGATTAGTGCTTTTTGCACCCTCCATATCTTCGGTTTTGCTTCGATTAAATTTTTCTTTATATATTGATATTCTTTTCTCGTCAATTCATGTTTTTTGAGGTATCTTGATGAAAAATATACGGAACTCAGCCAGTATGCAAGTCCCCCTCCTGCTAAAGATATGACAACGGACAGGGCAAACGGTTGATTCAATACGAAATAGCTAACCATCCAAACCGGCAAAACCATTGGAAATGCAATCAATATCGGAACAAAATCAGCAAGAAATCGATTCATTATCATTACACTCCTGACTTACACTCTTTTCTTTATATACGGATTATCCTTGGAATTGGTTTCAAGATGAAAAAAAGAATTTCTCCTATCCTAAACGATATAGGAACCGGATGGTTTCTGCAAATTTATTGAAATTTTTTCTGTGAATTACCTCTTCTTCCCATTCATATGGGCTAACGCCTAGTCACTTCACCGGAACTGACATAAGTTATAGGGTATCCATCCTGATTTTAAAAAGGAGAGTTGACCATGAATTCATACGGATTTTATCCTTATCCACAACAAAATGGAAATCATCAGTACTTTGAACCAAATTTCAACCCATACTTCCAACAGCCTGAACGATTTGATTATATGCCACAGCAAGATTGGAACTTTCAGCAGGTACAAGAAAATCCATATAGCCAGGTGCCAGACCAATTCGATATTGAAAGGCAGCCTCAACAACTTGAAAGAAGAATCCGGGAACTTGAGCGTCAAAACGAGCGTCAAACGAGGGAACTCAATCGGCAGAACCAAGAAATCACGCGGATAAATCGTGAAGTGAACCGCATTAACCAGGAAATCACCAGGCTAAGTCAAGCGGACCAGCGACATACGAATAGGTTAAACAGACTGAATCAAAGACTTCGGGCCGTGGAAAGAAACCTTAACATCCCCTTCACCGCAACAGATGATGGTTTTTAATGAAGGAAAGGCAGGAGCTCATTGCGAGCTCCCGCTTTTTCATTTGAGATTTAATCAAACGATTGATTAATCTTCAAAGGTTCACCAAACCCTTGTCCAGGGTTACAAAGCTTTACGATTTCACTATTGTTTTCGCCGCCTTAAATGTGAATCCTGCTACTTGCTTTAAAAAAGTAGTTACAATACTGATCTGCAAAATAAAAAATAGGAATCAGCCATATTCCCGCTGAATTCATCAAGTTATTTATAAGAAAATGACTGTTTTCACATACTTTGTTGCTATTTACCAAGTAGTGAGGTGTGGTTGA